>JAAWNI010000007.1 GCA_022798855.1 Lawsonibacter sp.
AAGGGGTTGTTGAAGGAGAACATCCGGGGGGACAGCTCCTCAATGGACACGCCGCAGTCCTCACAGGCGTAGTTCTGGGAGAACATGATGTCCCGGTCCTCCCCCACGATGTTCACCACCACCAGGCCCCCCGTCAGGTTGGAGGCCACCTCCACGCTGTCGGTGAGCCGCCGGGCGATGTCCTCCCGGATCACCAGCCGGTCCACCACGATCTCAATGTGGTGCTTTTTGTTCTTGTCCAGCTTGATTTCCTCGCTCAGGTCATAGAGGGAGCCGTCCGCCCGGACCCGGACGTAGCCCGACTTCCGGGCGTCCTCGAAAATTTTGGCGTGCTCCCCCTTCTTCCCCCGGATTACCGGGGCCATCACCTGGATGCGGGTGGCCTCGGGCAGGGCCAGAACCTGGTCAATGATCTGGTCGATGGTCTGCTGCTTAATCTCCTTGCCGCAGACGGGGCAGTGGGGGGTGCCCACCCGGGCCCACAGCAGACGCAGATAGTCGTAGATCTCCGTCACCGTGCCCACGGTGGACCGGGGGTTCTTGCTGGTGGTCTTTTGGTCGATGGAGATGGCCGGGGACAGACCGTCGATGTAGTCCACGTCGGGCTTCTCCATCTGGCCCAGGAACATCCGGGCGTAGGAGCTCAGCGACTCCACATACCGCCGCTGACCCTCGGCGTAGATGGTGTCAAAGGCCAGGGAGGACTTGCCTGACCCCGACAGCCCGGTGAGGACCACCAGCTTGTCTCGTGGAATCTTCACGTCGATGTTTTTCAGGTTGTTCACCCGCGCGCCCTTGACGGAAATGTGTGTGTGCATGGCTTGTTACTCCTTTGCTAAAATCGGAAAAAGAATGACGAAAAGGCTATCAGAACAGTAAAAATGAGGACCAGCACGATCTCCCACCACAGGCCCAGCGACAGTACCAGACAGACCAGCCGCCGTACCAGCCGCCGCCAGCCCAGAACAGCGTGGATGTACTCCCACTTCCAGTTCGGTCCTCTGGTCCGCTTTATGCTCCGCCGCACCAGTACCAGCGCTGCCAACACCAGTATGTTCCATACCAGCAGGACCCGGAGCACCCAATAGACAAACACCGGATCGTTCAGCAGGGCCAGCACCGGAGCGAGTACCCCCGCAAAGGGGCTGATCAGCGCCTGTACCGCCGCGTACAGCAGAATAGCCGGGAGCAGCAGGATGGTGAATACCAAAAAGCCCATTTTCTACACCTCTATGATTTTGTCCTCCCCTGGTTTACCCCCTCTGGGGATGGGCAAGGATAGGGCTGGGGGACACCGCAAAGACAGAGCCAGAGGGATAAGGCAAGGGCTCATTTTTCATCTCTGCGGCCCACCATAAAATCTATGCTGACATCGAAATAATCCGCAAGTTTTATCAGCGTCAGGCCGGGGACATTGATTTTTCCGGACTCCATATCCTGGTAATGGCGTTCTGTTTTCCCCAATAATTCCGCCATGGCCTTTTGGGTCATGGCCCGCTCATTTCTCAGGAGCTTTAACCGCCGGCCAAATTCCGGCATTTTTATTTCCATATCGACACCGCCCCTATTGACAGAGATTTTATCTCGTGGTATAATCGTCCTATAACGAGATGAAATCTCGTGTCAAGGAGGTTTCGCAATGCAATCCTGCAAACGTATTCTCTATGAAAACCTTTCGCGTCAATTCCCATTTTCTCCTGCCGGTGATACAGAACTGCATTATGTTGAGCAATTAACGGAAGCAAGAAACAAAATCAAACATTTTCCTAAAAAATACCGTCACATTATTTTCCTGCTGATTGACAGCCTTGAGGTCCTTAATCATGCCAACGCCTGCCATGCTTTTTCGATGGGATTATACCTGGGATTATCGCTTGCGCAGGAATTGGACGTCTTTCAAGATTAACAAGGCTTTATCTACTTGCCAGTCTCTTTCACCGGTTTCGCCTTCATTAAAATCAGGCGCTGGACCTCCTCCAGCTGGGCGGGCTCTTTCACGTCCACCAGCAGCCACTTGCCGCCATTGAACAGGGAGGTCTTTTCATACAGCTTGCGGAAGGAGCCGGAGAAGGTGGAGAGAAGGGGTTCCAGCTCCAGCAGCTGCTTGGCGTTCAGCGTCACCATGGCGGCAAAGGACCCGGACCGGACGTAAAGCACGCACAGGGACTTGCTCCCCTTCTTGTACTTGACATTCCACCCCTTATCCAAGGAGCACTTGCTGAACTCGATTGACGGCTCCACCTGGTAAGCCGTCTCGATCCAGGCTGCCAGTTCCTCAAAGAGGGGGTTCTTCACCCACGCCCCGATGTCGGACAGGCCCGGCTTCATGTGCTGGGGCCAAACGATGTCCCAGGGCGCCGGCCCCTCCGCCGGGGCGGGCTCCTTCTGCTTCGGAGCCTTCTTCTTGGGCAGGGGCGTGGCCTCCTCGGCCAGCCGGACCGCTTCCCGGAGGGTGTCCCGGTCGTCGGGGTCCAGGAGGTAGTGGTCCTTGGCCCCCTCGTAAGGCGGCTCGGTGGGCCGGCCCCGGAGGAGCTCCTCCAGGCAGGGCAGCATCTTCACCATGGGCCGGTCGCCGCAGATGATGACCACCGGCTTGTCGTTGAGGTAGACCATGTACTCCCCGAACATCTTCCGGGAGCGGACCGCCCCCAGGCCCTCCAGCTGCTCACAGATGTAGTTGACAAAATCAGGGTTGCTCGCCATAATTTTCCTCCTAATCAATAGCGGTCAGGGCCAGCCAGTAAAGCGCGGCGGCTATGCCGGTAAAAACCACCCACTCGGCCCGCTCCATGATGATATAAAAATCGGACGGCTCCGCCGCCTCCGGGTCCCGGATGTACCACCTCGCGCTCCGGCGGAACATGAGTCCGGGAAAGCAAATCAGAAACATATTGAAGCCGGCCAGCAGGGTCGCCAGCAGATACAGGCTGAAATTCCCCCGATGGGCCAATTCGGGCTCCTGGAGGGCCAGCGCGGCCACAGTGTTCAGGCCGGGCGCGTGGAGGTCCCGCTGGGTCAGCTCCCGGCCGGTGGAGTCATAGACCTTCCCCCCTGATGTACCGTAGCTGACAGTTATGAACTCGAAAAGCCCGCCCTCCTCATCGTACAGCACAGGCCATGACCCGCCGGAAAGCCCGCCCCGGAAGAGCGTCTGCCCCCCCTGGTGGATCTCCAGGCCGGCCATCCAGCGCTCAGGGGCGGCTGAGGGGTCCTCCACCACCTGGTAGGGGCCGTAGAACTCATCCCCCCAGCGGTATTCCACTGTCCCGCCGGGCCGGACAGTGAACTCTGTCCGCTTCCAGTCCACCCGGCCGGTATAGCGGCGCACCTCCCCCTCCTGGGTAAAGCGGAGCAGGGCGTCCCGGTACTCAATCCCTTTCCGGCCGGCCACGGTCGGGATGGCGATGCCAAAGCCCACGATCATAGCGGCCAGGATCGCCAACAGCACCCGCTGAAACAGGGAAAATCCCCTCCAGCGCTCCAACATACCCATGGCGCCCCTCCTCTCAAACGGTCAGATCCGCGGCGGCCCCGCCCACCAGTTCCATCAGGGCGGCGGGGGAAAGCTCCACCTGAAACCCGATTTTTCCAGCCGACACCAGGATGGTGTCCATGATCTCAGCCGTCTCGTGGAAGACGGTGGGGTACTGCTTCTTCATCCCCACCGGGGAACAGCCCCCGTGGACGTAGCCCGTCAGGGGCAGCAGCTCCTTCTGGGGGAGCATGGCGATGGACTTCTCACCCACCGCTTTGGCCGCCTTTTTCAGGTCCAGGCTGTCCCCCACCGGGATGTCAAACACGTACAGCCCCCCGGATGCCCCCCGGGCCACAAGGGTCTTGAACACCATCTCCGGATCCTGCCCCAGACTCTCCGCCACGCTTACCCCGTCCAGACCGGCCTCTGGGTCGTAAGCGTGGGGGGTGTAGGGGATATTTTTTTGCTCCAGAATCCGCATTACATTGGTTTTTTCCTCTTTTTTCGCCATTGATCGTTTTCCTTCCTCGTAATAACAATCCTCCCGCCATTTCGCCGGGTTGGTGTCGATATACTCCCATATCCGCCGGTAATCCATCTCATCGCGGATGATGTGGTCGTGGTACCCCTTCTGCCAAATGGGGAAACCGGCTTTCTTTGACACAATACGTTTCATCTGCCCCACAATGGTGGGGATTGCTTTTGTAGGGGCGGATATCATCCGCCCGCTTCTACACGTCAATGATAGAATCATATGAACATGGTTTGGCATGACCACATATTTATCAACTACGGCATCGGCATAGCATCGGGGAATATTTTGAATCGCTTCTTCAACAAAACACCCATATTGGGATAGATTTGGAGAAAACGGGCGGATAATATCCGCCCCTACAGAGCGCATTGACGAAACCTCCCAGAAAAATTCCACCCGTGCGTTGGCGCAAACCGTAATAAAATAATACCCAGGCCGGCCGTAATTGTATCCCCGCAGGCGGTTTTGTTTCCGTTTCGGCGGATCCAGGAACCAGTCTCTCATGTCACAGCTCCAATGATGTTGTCACCGGTTTATCTCCCGGTTATCTGTCCGGCCTAGGAGGTAATCGGTGGAGACATCAAAATAGTCGCCCAAAAAAACCAATGCGGTGCCTGACGCATTGACCTCTCCGCCCTCCCAGCGCTGATAATTCCGCTCTGTGATGCCCATTAAATCTCCCATCTGTCTCTGGGTCATATTCTTTTCCTTCCGCAACGCCCGAAGGCGTGCCGAAAAAACTTCCAATTTGTTCTTCACAATAGCACCTCTTGACACGTCAAAAAATATCTGGTATACTACGCTTGTACCACGATGTTTTTCGACGTGATATTTCATAACCTATATCGAGGAGGACATCTCAATGAAACAGTTTTGTGACTGGCTCTATCTCAACTACGCCGCCCCCAGGTTTGACGAGGAATCCATGCCGGAGTCCTACCGGTATCAAAAAGAGGAGTGGATGGCCTGCGCCCAGACGCTGCCCAACCATGAGCGGCTGTTATCCCTGGACCTGTTAAACAACATGAAGCACAGCTGGGGGGCGCGGGCCTTCGCCTACGGCCTTCAGGCAGGTCTTATGATGAGCCTGGAGCTCTTTTCCGGCGGCGCTACTTCCCCCGAAGCTCGATGATCTGGTCCCGCAGGGCGGCGGCCAGCTCGAACTCCAGCATCTTGGCCGCTTCCCGCATCTCTTTTTCCAGCCGGGCGATGCGCTCCGCCTTCTGCTGTTTGGTAAGGCCCTGGACCTCGCCCCTGCGTTCGGCGGTGTCCTCTCCGGCGGAAATGCTCATCAGGTCCCGCACTGACTTAATGACTGTCTTGGGGACGATGCCGTGGGCCTTGTTGAAGGCGTCCTGTTTCTCCCGGCGGCGTTCCGTCTCGTCGATGGCCCGGCGCATGGAGGGGGTAATGGAGTCGGCGTACATGACCACCATGCCCTGGGCGTTCCGGGCGGCCCGGCCGATGGTCTGGATGAGGGAAGTCTCCGACCGGAGGAAGCCCTCCTTGTCGGCGTCCAGGATGGCCACCAGGGACACCTCGGGCAGGTCCAGGCCCTCCCGGAGGAGGTTGATGCCCACCAGCACATGGAAGGTGCCCAGCCGCAGGTCCCGGATGATCTCCATGCGCTCCATGGCGTCGATGTCGTGGTGCATATACCGCACCTTGATGCCCGCCCCCTGGAGGTAGGTGGTCAGGTCCTCGGCCATCCGCTTGGTGAGGGTGGTCACCAGCACCCGCTCGTTTCGGGCGGTGCGGGTGTTGATCTCGCCGATGAGGTCGTCGATCTGTCCCTCCACCGGCCGGACCTCGATCACCGGGTCCAGCAGGCCGGTGGGGCGGATGACCTGCTCCACGATCTGCCCCGACCGGGTGCGCTCGTACTCCCCCGGGGTGGCGGAGACGTAGACGATCTGGTTTACCCGCTTCTCGAACTCTTCAAATTTCAGGGGGCGGTTGTCGAAGGCGCAGGGCAGGCGGAAGCCATAGTCCACCAGGGTAGTCTTCCTGGCCCGGTCGCCGTTGTACATGGCCCGGACCTGGGGCAGGGTGACGTGGCTCTCGTCGATAAAGAGGACGAAGTCCTTGGGGAAGTAATCCATAAGGGTGTTGGGGGGGGAGCCCACCGGCCGGCCCTCGATGACCCGGGAATAGTTCTCAATGCCGGAGCAGTAGCCCAGCTCCTGCATCATCTCGATGTCGTACATGGTGCGCTGTTTCACCCGCTGGGCCTCGATGAGCTTGTTCTCACTCTCGAAGAAGGCCACCCGCTGCTCCATCTCCTGATAGAGCTCCTGAATGGCGGCGTCCATCTTGTCCTTGGGGGTGACGTAGTGGGTGGCGGGCCAGATGGGGATGTTGTTCAGCCGCCGGATGGGGGAGCCGGTGACCACGTTGATCTCGCTGATGCGGTCGACCTCGTCCCCGAAGAACTCCACCCGGATGGCGGTGTCCTTCCAGTAGGCGGGCCAGACCTCCACCGTGTCCCCCCGGACCCGGAACATGTTGCGCTCAAAGGCGATGTCGTTGCGCTCGTAGCGGATGGCCACCAGCCTGCGCAGGAGCTCGTCCCGCTCCAGGCTGGCCCCCACCCGGAGGGACACCATCAGCTTGCCGAAGTCCTCCGGCTCGCCCAGGCCGTAGATGCAGGACACGGAGGACACCACAATCACGTCCCGCCGCTCCAGCAGCGAGACGGTGGCCGACAGCCGCAGCCGGTCGATCTCCTCGTTGACGGAGGAGTCCTTCTCAATGAAGGTGTCGGTGTGGGGGATATAGGCTTCGGGCTGGTAGTAGTCATAGTAGCTGACAAAGTACTCCACCGCGTTGTTGGGGAAAAACTCCTTGAACTCGGCGCACAGCTGGGCGGCCAGGGTCTTGTTGTGGGCCAGCACCAGGGTGGGCCGCTGGACCTTCTCGATGATTTTGGCCATGGTGAAGGTCTTGCCCGAACCGGTGACGCCCAGCAGGGTCTGCTCGTCCAGCCCCATCTCGATGCCGTTGGACAGAGCGGCGATGGCTTCCGGCTGGTCGCCGCTGGGGGTATATTCGGATACCACTTCAAATTTCGGCATGCTCCTCACCTCTTACTGTCGGTTTTGTTCCAAATGGCCCCCTTGTTAAAGGGGGCTGGCACCGCCGCAGGCGGTGGCTGGGGGATTCCGTTTACCGGAAATCTCCCATAGTATGGAATCCCCCCGCCACCGGGCTTTGCCCGGCGGCCCTCCCCCCTTTGACAAGGGGGGCTTCGCTCTATTATAGCAGAACTAACGTTCCACATCAAGGGTAAATCGAACAAAATTTTCACCACTGGACGGACCGGATGAGCTGATAGCCCCCCTTGCCCGACCGGACGGTGTCACGGACCGACACCAGGTCGCCGTCCACAAAGACCAGGTGGTCCACCAGCTCCACCCCCAGCGGGGACAGGGCGGCGCGGACCACGTTGGTGGTGGACATGTCCTGCGGCGAGGGCAGGGCGATGCCGCTGACGTGGTTGTGGGCCAGGTAGCAGAAGGAAGCCCGCAGGGCCATGCACTCCTCCGCCACCCGGCGGATGGTGACGTCGGAGTTGGTGTTGTTGCCCTCGGATATCTTCCGGACCCCCAGCCGCTTCTCCTTGGCGTCCAGGCACAGGACATAGGCCATCTCGTTGCGCGCGCCGTAAAAATAGGGGGCCAGCTCATGTCCGGCCTCCGCTGCGGTGTGGATGATGCTCCCCGGCTCGGTCCGCTGCTCCAGATACCGGCCCATCATGGCAGGGATGAGCTTCAGCAGGGTGGCCGTGTACTCGCCCACCCCGCTCACCTTCGTCAGCTCCTCGGGCAGGGCGTCCATCGCGCCGCTCAGCGAGCCGAACCGGTCCACCAGCTCGTGGGCCAGCGGATTGACGTCCCCCTTGGGGATGGCGTAGAACAAAAGTATCTCCAGCATCCGGTGGTCGGGCCAGCCCTCTGTGCCCCGCGTTAAAAATTCCTTCCGCACCCGCTGGCGGTGCCCGGTGTGGATGGGTTTGTTTTTCTCTCCCATGGAACTCCCTCGCTTTCCCGCTCTCTGGACCTCGCGATGTACAGCCGCACCAGGCCCCAAAAGCTCTCGTAATCCTGATTGAGGGCGGTCTGGCGGCACAGGGTTTCCATTTCGGCGTCAACCGCCTCGTCCTCATAGTCTGGATCGCTGTCTGCCAGCTCCTTCGCCCGCTTTAAAATCTCCGCTTCCCTGTCCGCCCCGCAGTTCAGCAGGGCCTGCACATATTGTTCCGCGCGGGGGCTGGCCGCGCAAGCGTCCAGCCCCTCCATCTGCACCTCGGAGTCGTAGTCGATGATATAAACAACGTCTTGGACATACTGGGGATAGCGGTCCAGCTCCCCCCAGGCCTGGGGCTCCTTATAGATGTCCGCCATGGCCTGGAGGAAATCGTCCGGGGCCAGGCCTTCCCCCAGGGCCCGGTCGATGAAATTCATCTCAGCCCTCCATATCGTCCTGGTAATCCTGATAGGCCTGATCCAGCACCGGCTCAAATTGGAGGTAGTCCTCCCAGCTGCCCACAAACTCCAGGGGCAGATCGCACAGCTGGTTGACCACCCACTCCACATAGTCCTCCCAGTACTGGCCGCTGTCGTAGTACCACACCACGAAGGGCAGGATGTCCGGGCACAGGTCCTCGTCCCAGAACTTGCCGTCGCAGTACCGCAGGAAGAAGTCCACACCCAGCAGCCTGCCGGTTTTGACCTGCTCCAGAATCTCGGGAAGCTCCCGGTGGAGCTCCCCCTCAAACCCCTTCCGGATGATCCAGGTGAGGAAAAAGCCGATATGGCTGCCCGCCCACCGGAAAATCTCGTCATGGTCCTCGCCGGTGAGGGCACCCTCTTTCTTCTGATACGCCTGGCAGTAGGCCTTCATCGCCTTTCCGAAATAGTAATCCGCCTTATCAAAGCACATGTCTTTACCTCGCTCCGTACTCAGCCAGATAGGCCTCCATTCTGGCCTTCATGCCATCGTCGATGTACACCTTGCCGTCCACCGGGTTGTTGTGGAGGAAGGAGATCACCTCCCGCACGGTGACGATGGGGTAGACCTGGAGCCCGACGTCCTGGCGCAGCTCGTCCAGGGTGGAGCAGTCCCGGGTGCCCCGCTCCATCCGGTCCACCGAGACAAAGAGGGCCTTCATCTCCACGTCGGCCACGTGCTTGAACAGCTCGATGGACTCCCGGACGGCGGTGCCGGCGGTGACCACGTCCTCGATGATGGCCACCTGGTCCCCGTCCTGGGGCTTATAGCCCACCATGGAGCCCCCCTCGCCGTGGTCCTTAACCTCCTTGCGGTTGAAGCAGTAGGGCAGGTCCCGGCCGTAATTGCGGTACAGCGAAGCGGCGGCGGAGACGGCCAGGGGGATGCCCTTGTAGGCCGGGCCAAACAGGCAGTCGATGCCGCCGGGCATGTTCTCCTGGACGCAGGCCGCGTAGTAGTCCCCCAGCTTGGCGGCCTGGGCCCCCGTCTTATAGTTGCCGGTGTTGACAAAATAGGGGGTCTTCCGCCCTGACTTGGTGGTGAAATCTCCAAAAGTCAGCACGCCGGAGCGCACCATAAAAGTGATGAATTCCTCTTTGTAAGTCATACCAATTCTCCTTTTCATCTGTGTGTCCGGCTGTACCGGCGGCAGAAATTTGTCCTGAACGGTTTATTATACCACCGTTCCGCTCCTGATACAAGGCTTTTCCAGCCGTTTTGTCTCCGCCGCCGGCGCCCTTGCCATGCTGCGGCGGTGGGCAAAAAAACCCTTGTCAGAACCGGCCCGCCTTGCTATAATTGGGTAAATCTGTCGCCGCCGGACCCATTGGCACAGCCGGGAAACGGCGGGAGGAAAGGGAAGAGCTTATGAAAACACACAAACGTATTTCAGCCGCCCTGCTGGCGGCGTCCATGGCGCTGTCCATGCTGGCGCCGGCGGGCGCGGCGGAGCGGGCCGGCACAGCCACAGGCCAGCTCCAGGCCACTGTTCGCATCGACTACAGCCAAAGCATAGCCGAGCTGCGGGAAAGAAACCTCCAGGCGGAGCTGCTCCAGGGGTCAGCATCCCTGGGGAAGGTCAGCCTGACCGAACCCAAGCAGAACCAGCTGGCCGGCTGCACCGCCCAGGTGTCCCTGCGGGACCGGCTGGGCGGGGAGCATATGGGCACCGCCGACCCCGGGGCGCTGGACCTGACGGTAACCGGCCTGCCCCAGGGGGATTACACCCTCCAGTTCACCGGCGAGGGCTACGCCCGCTATAATGTCCCCTTCACCATTGAAAGCTACAGCCGCTACATCGAGGTGGGCACCGGCGACGGCACCTTCGCCCTGGGCGACTTTGACGGAAACGGCAAGGTGGACGCCCAGGACCGGGAGGCCCTGAGCGGCGCTCTGGGCAGCGCCAGCCAGAGCGACCTGGACAAGTACGACCTGAACGGCGACGGCCGGATCGACATCGTGGACCTGGCCTATGTCAACCACAACGTCAACACGCCGGCCGGCTCCCCCACCATGCTGGAAACGGTGTGCGTCGGCGTCCAGGTGGACAGCGCCAAGGCGGCGCAGGAACTGGCCAACGCCAACACCACAGCCACCGGAAGCCTGGAGGGCCTGTTTCAGTCCGGCGGCAGCGTTGATTTCAAGAACACCGCCGGACGGGGGACCGTCCTCATTCCCATCCCCCTGAACGGCACGGTGGACGCCGAAAACCTCCAGATCACCACCCCGGACACCGGCAATGGCTCCATCCAGGCGGGCACGGTGGAGGTGGAGTATGAGGGAGGCTCCATCTCCCGCACCTTCTCCTTCGGCAGCAGCAGATACGCCAATATCCACGCCATCTCCCCCAACCCCGGGCAGAATGTGATCACTATTCCCCTGGGCAAGCGGGTGGCGGTGAAGAAAATCACCATCACCGTCACCAAGACGGAGGGCGGGGAGTCCGCCACCGTGGAATCCATCCGCTTTTTGAAGGATATCGTCCCCGAGGGGCTGACAGAGCCCAACAGCCTGGTGAAAAACCTCTCCGCCACCCCGGGGGACGGCCAGGTGTCGCTGAAATGGAATGAGCTGCCCAACGTGTCCGGCTACCGGGTGGACTACTGGGAGAAGGACAAGGAGGGCGCCCGCCGCCAGCTCAACGTGGACGTGAACAAGGCCCAGATCACCGGGCTGGACAACCTGAAGACCTACTGCTTCACCGCCACCCCCACCGACGGCGGCTGGCAGGGCCAGACCTGCGCCCCCGTCGAGGCCACGCCTCAGCCCGCGAAGGCCCCCTCCGCCCCCGACATGGTGAACGTTTCCTCCCTGGACGGCCAGCTGGGCGTGTCCTGGAAGAAGGGGGAAAACGCCGTGTGGTATGAGGTGTACTACACCGATCAGGCCAACGCCCCCACCTCCTCCTATCAAAAGGCCGGCGAGCGGGTGGCCGCCACCAATCTGACCATCCCCAATCTGGCCAACGGGACCACCTATTACATCTATGTCGTGGCCGGCAACGACGCCGGCCGGAGCGGCCCCTCCAGAATTTCCGAGGGCACCCCCAAGGCCACCGACTACAGCCGCCCGGAGGGCATCCCCACCGAGGGCATCCTGGAAGCTGAGGGCATTGAGCGGGTTTGGCTGGCGGACAGCGGAAACGTCTCCCCCAGCTCCTACTCCTCCGCCCAGCCCTTCAAGCCCGAGAACATGTACGACGGCGACCTGCGGACCCACTGGACCTCCCAGGGCTGGGATGACGGCAACTGGGCCCGGAGCAAGCAGATCTTCGCCTCCTTCGCGGAGCCGGTGGACATCAGCAGCGTCATCTGGGTGCCCCGGCTGGACGGGGACTATGCCGGCAACCTGCGGCTGTATACCGTCACCGTCTGGCGGCAGGGCGACGACCTGAAAGGCCCCGGGACCCTGGTGTCCCCCGATCCCCGCCGGGGCGGCAGCGCTTCCGACCACAACACATGGCTCAACGTGGGGAACAACCCCAGCGTGACAAAATTCGCCGTGCTGCCCTTCGAGCCCACCACCGGCGTGGTCCAGGTGTCCATCACCATCGAGCAGGCGGGCTATTCCGCGGTCAGCCTGTCCGAGCTGATGTTCATGAAGTATGACCCGGCCCACAGCCTGCCCGACAACATCGCCGCCCTCTTTACCGACGGGCTGCGCACCCGGCTGGCCGATGGCGTGGATCAGGCGGACATCGACGCCCTCAAGGCCCGGCTGGAGAGCGACGAGGTCAACTACTACCTGAACCCCGAGACCCTGGCCGACGAGCTGGCCCTGGCCCAGGAGCTGCTGGACACCCAGCGCACCAGCGGCGTGGTGCTGACAGGCATCCAGTCCCGGAGCAGCGGCGCTGACAGCGCCAAGTACGGCCAGGGTGGCAGCGACCTCCAGCCCCTGGGCGCGGCCGCCAAGGCGGGCCAGGAGATCACCGTCTACGCCGCCGGCATCCCCGACGGGGAGAAGGTGGCCGTCTACGCCACCCAGTTCAACGCCGAGGCTTCCACCTGGCGGGCCCAGGTGGGCGAACTGGCCAACGGCCGGAACATCCTCACCGTGCCCACAATCGGCAGCCAGTCCACCGAGCGCGGCGGCAGCCTGTACCTGGCCTACAGCGGCGCCAGCCCTGAAAACATCCAGCTCCACGTCCGCCGGGCGGTAGATATCCCCGTGCTGGAGCTGTCCGATTGGTACAGCTTGAACGAGGACGCCCGCAAAGACCGGATCGGGGCCTACGTGGACGAGCTCACCGCCTATGTGGACGCCCAGAATATCACCAGCGCCAACGCTCAGACCAAGTGCCTGAACGTGACGGAGCTCTCCACCCCCACCGTGCTGCTGTCCCTCCCCGCCGCCGCCGTGCTGGGGGCCAACAGCGCCGGACGGGACGCCAAGGTGGAAAACCTGTATCAGAACGTGCTGGCCTGGGAGGACATCATGCACATCTGCAAGACCACCCAGGGCATCAACAACACCTATGACAAGAACGACATGACCTCCCGCCAGAACATCCGGTGCATGCAGATGTTCGCCGGAGCCTTCATGTACGCGGCTGGGAACCACATCGGCATCGGCTACGGCTCCTGCGCCGGCGTGGCCAGCGGCCTGCCCATTGACAAGCTCCCCGCCGGGGCCACCGCCAACGACCTCTTTGGCTGGGGCATCGCCCACGAGATCGGCCACAACATGGATAAGCTGGGCCGGGCGGAGATCACCAACAACATCTACTCCATCATGGTCCAGACCTTCGACGGGAAGGACAACACCTTTACCTCCCGCCTGGAGGGCAGCGGCAAGTACCCCGCCATCTTCACCAAGACCGCCCAGAGCCAGCCCGGCGAGTCCAACAACGTGTTTGTCCAGCTGGGCATGTACTGGCAGCTCCATCTGGCCTACGACGGGGCAAAGGACGATGCCCACGGCCCCATGTGGTTCTACAACCAGTTCTTCCAGGACTGGAAGGCGGGCACCTACACCAAGGGCTTCACCGGCCTGAGCTACGACGACAAGGTGGCCCTCACCGCCGCAGGGGTGGTCCAGAAGAACCTGACCGAGTTCTTTGAGCGTTGGGGCATGTCCCTCAGCACCGCTGCAAAGGAGAAGCTGAAAACCTACACAGATAAGGAGGGCCGCGCCCTCTGGTATCTCAGCGACCAGAGCCGCCGGGAGCGTTTGGCGGGGGCCGCCGCCGCCACAGGCACCCTCACCGCCGCCGCCCAGCTGAAAGGCGGCAACGCCATTGAGATCACCATCACCCCCGCCATCACCGGCAAGGTCCAGGGCTACGAGATCATCCGCAACGGCAAATCCGTCGCCTTTGTCCTCCCCGGAACAGACAACGTGGTCCGCTATGAGGATGTGATCGGCTCGGGCAACCACCGTACTTACAGCTATCAGGTGGCCGCCTACGACATCCTGGGCAACAAGATCGGCTCCGCCGACGCCGGCGAGGTCCGGGTGGCCTATGACAAGCTGGTGGACCCCTCCGCCTACAAACTGACCCGCAGCGGCGGCACCGCCACCTTCCAGTTCACCGAGCCCACCTCCATCTCCGGCCTGAAGCTCATCGGGGAGAAGCGCCCCACCAGTGGGGGCTATGAGGTCACCATCGCGGCCAAATTCACCGACGAGGACAAGAAGCCGGTGGAGAAGGCCGTCACCGCCCGTACCGGCTCCTTCGACGCCGGCAACCAGGCGGTGGACGACAAGAACAGCTACCTCACCTACTTCCAGAAGCCCGGGGCCGGCTCTGACGACACCCGCATCTGGACCTACGACGCCAAGACCCTCACCGTAACCGGCATCCCGGAGGGCATGGCCGACAGCGACATCCGGCTGGTCAGCTACGCCGGAGACGACATTGCCTTCTGGGAAGCGGGCGCTGTGGGCCGGCTGTCCGCTGACTACCGGTACGGCGATGGGGCTGGCGACATCATCCCCAAGGACACCCTGGTGATTGTTGGCACCTACCGGGGCGACCCCAAGTTCAACATCGTAAAGGTGAAGGGCCTGTTCACCAAGACCACAGACAAAGGGGAGCAGACCACCGATGAGCGGTATCTGGACGGCGAAGCCATCATGTTCGCCGAGATCCCGGCTGACAACCAGGTGAGCGATATCAGCGACGGCCTGTTCATCTTTGTCCCCAACATCCAGAATGAAGCGGAGCTGCAGAAGACGGAGGGCGGTGAGACGGTGAACCGCTGCGACGGCGTCAACCTCCTGCCCAGCCAGATGAAGGCGGTGCTCTCCCGCACCGACCTGCCCGACGCGGCGGACTCCCAGCGGGTGACGGCGGAGACGCTGTGGATGCCCTCCCCCGGCGGAGTGGACCTGCCCCTCATCGTATTGGAGGTCGATAACGGATGAAAAAAACACTTGCTTTTCTGACCTCCCTGGCTCTGGCCGCCGCCCTGATGTGCCCCATGGCTTCGGCGGCGCCGGGCAGCTCCCTGCTCTGGCTCCAGGACAACAGCGGCTCGGGCCAGGCCCAGCTCACCCTGCAAAACCTGGGCAGCCAGCAGGTCAACAGCGTCCAGCTTGAGCTCACCCTGGATGGCAGCTACCCCAACGCCGGCTTCTCCGGCGGCAGCGGCGGCGGGAAGTACAGCCACTGTAAGGTGGACGCTTCCGGCGGCAAGACCACCGTCACCATCTATATCGACTCTGTGAAAACCCTCAACCAGGGCGGCTCCGCCCCCTTGGGCACCCTGACGCTGGGGGGCGGCGGCACCGCCCCCAGCTCCGTCCGGCTGACCGTGCTGGACCACGGGCTGAGCGCCAGCGGCTCGGCCAGCAGCGTCCCCGTCCAGGTCGGCTCCACCTCCTCCCCCGGCGGAAACGGCGGCGGGGGAGGGGGCTCCTCCTCCTCTGAATACTCCGTCCGGGTGGCCAGCGTAAAGCACGGCTCCATCACGGTCCGGCCCAGCGGCGCAGAGCGGGGGGAGGCGGTAACTATCACCACCCGGCCGGACAAGGGCTACACCCTGTCCGAGCTGACCGCCACGGCCAACGGCCGGAAGCTCACCCTCACCGACAAGGGGGGCGGGGTCTATACCTTCACCATGCCCGGCTCGTCCGTGGAGGTGCGGGGTTCCTTTGCCGCCGGCGGCTCCACCCCCGCCGAGCTGCCCTTCACCGACGTGGCCAAAAATATCTGGTACTACGACGCCGTGGCATACGTCTATGAAAATGGCCTGATGGCGGGCACCAGCGGCGACACCTTCGCCCCCGATCTGTCCACCAGCCGGGGCATGATCGTCACCATCCTGTACCGGCTGGCCGGCTCCCCCGCCGCCGGAGCCCCCAGCTTCCCCGACGTGCCCGCCAATCAGTACTACTCCAACGCGGTGGCCTGGGCCGCCGCCAACGGGGTGGTCAGCGGCTACGATGACGGCCGGTTCGGCCCCAACGACTCCATTACCAGGGAGCAGATGACCCTGATCCTCCAGGGCTTCGCCCGGCTCCAGGGCCGGGACGTGGGCGCCCGGGCGGACCTGTCCGTCTATGAGGACGCAGGGAGCATCAGTGGTTACGCCCTGGAGTCCATGCGGTGGGCCCGGTCCGTGGGGCTCATCAGCGGCACCAGCCCCACCACCCTGAGCCCCGCCGGCACCACCACCCGGGCGCAGGCGGCGGTCATCTTCCGGAGCTTCTGCGAAAGCGCGGCCCTCGGCGGATGACGAAAACCCGCCCCGATAGAAAAAAGCCTGCGTGCGGCCTTTGGCCGCACGCAGGCTTTTCCATGCTCTATTCCGTCCAAAACCGCCAGGGGAAGTCCACCGCCTCCTGGGCGTAGTCTATCCCGATCCGCTTCCCCACGCGGACCTCCGACGGGTCCGGGGGGCTCCCCGCCCGGACGTACAGCCCGGCCGCCCCGGTGAGGTCAAGGCCATTCTCCCTCCGGGTGAGGTCCAGCCCGGCGCACAGCTTGCCAGGGCCGTTGAGGAAGTTTTTCCTCTGGTAAGGGGACATATCTTTTATCTTGCGTCCGAAACGTTTTTTTGCTATAATATCCCCGTTTGCGACTGGAACCGCCCCCCGGATCAGGACGGCGGCGGGCTCCCCCTCCTCCTCGGTGACAAAGTTGAGGCAGTGGTGCATGCCGTAGATCAGATAGATGTACGCCGTCCCCGGCGGGGCGTAGAGGGTTTCGGTGCGGGGGGTGCGCCGGCCGCCGTAGGCGTGGCAGGCCTTGTCCAGCCGGCCGATGTAGGCTTCCGTCTCGGTGATCCGGCATACCAGCTGGGACCCGTCCTCCAGCACCCGGACAATGTCCCGGCCCAGAAGGTCCCGGGCCACGGCCAGGGTGTCCCGGCGGTAGAAATCTCGTGTAAGAATACTGTCCATTGTGGACCTCCCGTCTCAGAGCCTGTTTAGCATCTCGACGTGTTTGGATTGGCGAGAGGATTTTTTGCCCCGCAAGGCAAAAATCCGCGGGCATCCTGACGGATGGCAAGGATTTTTAACGCAGTCAGGGCGGAAAATACGCCGCCAAGACTGGCGCGGGAAGATGCTAAACAGGCTCTCATTGCCCCATCGCGCGGGGCTGGCCGCTGCCGCCCCCCTATCCTACCATACCACGCCTGAATTTTCAATCTGGAGTTGATGCCAATGTCCCCTAAAACCATGCGCCTTCTGGCCAAGCCCATGCTCTTCGCCGCCGCCCTGATCTGGGGCACCTCCTTTTTCATCATGAAAAACGCCCTGGACGTGATGCCGGTGTTTTTCCTGCTGGCCATCCGGTTCACCGCCGGGGCGGCGCTGCTGGCCCTGATCGCCTGGAAGCGGTGGCGGGCCTTTACCCCCGACTACCTGTGGCGGGGGGCGGTCATCGGGGGCTTTCTCTTCCTGGCCTACTCGGTGCAGACCTTCGGCCTGGCGCTGACCACCCCCTCCAAAAACGCCTTTTTGACGGCGGTGTACTGCGTCATCGTCCCCTTCCTCACCTGGGCGGTGGTGAAGACCCGGCCCGACCGGTACAACATCGCCGCCGCCCTGCTGTGCGTCACCGGAGTGGGGCTGGTGTCCCTCACCGAGGGGCTGTCCATCAACGCCGGCGACCTGCTTACGCTGTGCTGCGCCCTCTTTTACGCCAGCCACATCGTGGCGGTGGCCAAGGTGTCCCCGGGGAAGGACATCACCCTGCTCACCATATTTCAGTTCGCCTTCGCCGCCCTCTACGCCTGGGTCTGCGGGGCCCTCACCGAGTCCTTCCCCGCCGAAGCCCTGGCCGACCCGGCCCTCCTCCTGCCCATGGCCTACCTGTGCGTCATGGCCACCACCGTGGCTCTGCTGTTTCAGAACGTGGGCCAGGTCTGGTCCGACCCCGCCTCCGCCTCGGTGATCCTGTCCCTGGAGTCGGTGTTCGGGGTGGCCTCCTCGGTGGCCTTCTACGGCGACCCGGTCACCGTCCGGCTGCTGGCCGGCTTCGCCCTCATCTTCGTGGCCGTGGTGTGCTCTGAAACCAAGTTCTCCTTCCTGCGCAAAAAGGCCTGACTATAGGGCATATAGTTGACACACTTGAAAATCGGTAAAAAGCCGGGGCTGTCCCTTGGAACAGCCCCGGCTTTTTTGCCGCTGATTATGGATTCAGATGGTTGACATACTCAATGGCGTCTTCAATTCCATAGCTGTTGTGCTCCTCAATGGCCTTTCTGGTGTACTCAAGGTCCTTGTTCTTGATGCCCAGAACGATGTGGTTGTGTACCAGCTTGGATTTTTCCGCGCGGGTGAACTCCCCCTCCTGGTGCTGGCCGAAGTAGATGATGTTGGCCAGCAGGACGCGCTGCCCCTGATTCTGCATGTAGATGTCATACAGCCGCTGATTATCGGCGATTTCCATTAAATAGCGCTTAAATTCCTCATCATTTTCCATTGGAAACACGTTGTTCGCCTTCTCCTCCAACACGCGCAGCTTGTGGTTCAGCTCTTCGGTGGGGGAGTTTTGAAGAAACCGGATCGCCCGGGCGGCCGCTTCCGTCTCCGTCATGATGGAGACGCTGAAAATCTCGTCAATGTCCTTGAGGGTGGGGGCGAACACGTAAAACCCCCGGGAGGAGGTGTTGGTGAGCAGCCCCTCTTTTACCAGCCTGCGGATGGCGTCTCGGATGGGTGTGCGGCTGATTTTAAACATGGCGGCAAGCTGGGAATCCACCAGCCGCTGTCCAGGCGGGAATTCCCGGCTGATGATTCTTTTCCGTATCTCGCCATAGGCAAGCTCATTTAGATTGGTACTTTCTAATACAACGGCATCCAAACAACAGCACTCCCAACACTTTTAACGGTATTTATATCCTCAATTATAAGCGCTGCCAAAACAAAAGGCAAGTAGATTTTATTTTTAGGCGCTGTTTGAAAAATGGAAATGTGCCCGCCGCCCCTATAGGCCGCGCCCATTCTGATGACTGCGGTAAAACGCGTGGACGTTTCCTGGATGCGGGAGCGTCCAATTCGCAGATTTTTATGTAGGGGCGGACATTGTCCGCCCCTACAGAGTACGCCAATCCGCGTGAGCGCAATAAAATGCACGGTAGGACGCTTCCTGGATGCGGCCCACTTGAATTCCACCCGCCTTTTGTGGTATGCTTAGGGCATCTTCATTGGGGAGGGAACCTTTATGGACAGAGCGATTGTAGACCGGACCCCGCTGCCGCCGGGGCGGCGGATTCTTGTGGTCAGTGATATTCACGGCCACCTCCCCTTTTTCCAGGCCCTGATGGACAAGGTGGCGCTGGCCCCGTCGGACATTCTGATCCCTCTGGGGGACTTTCTGGAGAAGGGGCGGGACAGCCTGGCCCTGCTGCGCCATCTGATGGAGCTGTCCCAGACCCACACCCTCCGCCCCATCTGCGGCAACTGCGACGAGCTGGTCCTGAATTTCTTCGAGACTGACGAGATGGACCGGCGCTTTTTCGACTCCTACCTCCCCCGGCACCCGGAGTCGGCCATCCGCCAGATGGCCCGGGAGGGGGGCTTCGAGCAGCTGGAGGACCTGCCCCGGCTGCGGGCCGACCTGCGCGCCGCCTTCCCCCGGGAGTGGGCCTGGCTGAAAACCCTGCCCACCATCCTGGAGACAGAGCATCTGGTCTTTGTCCACGGCGGCGTCCCCTCCCTGGAGGGGATGGAGCGGCTGGAGCGGTGGCGGTGCATGAAAAACGACGATTTTCTGGGCCAGGGACACGCCTTTGACAAGTGGGTCATTGTGGGCCACTGGCCCGTGACCCTCTACGACCCCCGCATCCCCTCCGCCGCCCCCATCTTCACCCGGGACCGGAAGATCATCTCCATCGACGGGGGCTGTGTGCTGAAGGCGGACGGCCAGCTCAACGCCTTGATCCTCCCCTCGGAGGATAGCGAGGACTTCACCTGGACCGCCTGGGACGGCCTGCCCACCGCCACGGCCATGGACGCCCAGAAGGCCAACTCCTTCCCCATCAACATCCGCTGGGGCCGGGCGGAGCTGGAGCTGCTGGAGGAGGGGGATGAGCTCTCCCTGTGCCGCCACCTGGAGTCGGGGCGGAAGCTGTATATCCTCACCGACTACCTCCGCCGGGAGGGGGATACCGTCTGGTGCGAGGACTCCACCGACTACCGCCTGCCTGTGGAGCCGGGGGACCGGCTGAGCGTGGTGCGGAAAATCCGGGGCGGGGCTCTGTGCAAGAAGGACGGCGTTACCGGCTGGTACTTCGGCCGGCTGTCCGCCGCGTCAACGACATAATTGAGAGGAGAACATCTATGACAAACATGGAAAAGATACAGCTCTGCCAGGAAATCGTGGACCAGATTCAGGCGGAGAGCGGGCGGCCCGTGTGCCGGCTCCACCTCAGCCGTGAGCCCTTCGGCGTGGCGGACAGCCACCTGGGCGGCGTGCCCTATGTCCCCCGTGGCGGCCAGATCCCCACCGACGGGGACGGAAACCAGCTCTGGCTGTGCGCCCAGATCAACTTTTCCCAGATGCCCCGGCTGGAGGGCTTCCCGGAGTCTGGCATTTTGCAGGTATTCCTGTCCGACTGGGGCATTGACGATTTCGGCCTGTGCGGCGAGGACGACGGAGAAGGCACGCCCCAGGAGGATTGGAAGATCGTTTACTATCCGGAGGTGGATGGGGCCGTCACCATGGAGGAGTGTGAAGCCAAGATGGCCGTCCCCTGGGCGGAAGCCAGCAAGAAAAATATGCCCCGCCCGCCCCACCAGTTCGACTTGAAGGAGATTGAGGATGGGGACATCGACCTGTGGCGCTGTCCGAACGCGCCCCTGAAAGTGGACTTTCTGCCCGTGGAGGTGGAGGGCGTGGGGGATGAGGAGTATCTCTTCGACGAGCTGTTTGCCGCCGCCCTGAAAGCCCGCCTGCCCGACGCCGACCCACGGGAGTTCATGCCCCTGTACGCGGAGGCCCCCGAGGAGCGGGAGCCGGTGGACCGGCTGGAGAAGCAGCTGGAGCGCGGCGGCTGCAAAATCGGCGGGCACCCCCGGTATTACCAGTCCGACCCCCGGGAAAACCCCTACCGGGGCATGACGGAGGAGTCGCTGAAAAAATACAGCATCCCCCCGGAGGAGGTCCGGAAGGCCCTGGCCCGGACCGCCTGGGATACCCTCCTCTTCCAGCTGGACGACGACGCCAGTGATTTCCCGGCGGGTGACATCGGGGACATGGACCTGTACCTGGGGGGCAATGGCTCTCTGAACCTGCTGATCCGGTCGGAGGATTTGAAAAACCGGGACTTCTCCCGGGTTCTGGCCCAGTGGGCGTGTACATAGAAACCAGAATCCCGCAGGCCAAGCCTGCGGGATTCAGCTTGTCGGCAAACCTTTGTGCCTTGCGGAAAGAATCCCCCCGCCCCTCCGGGGCACCCCCCTTTAGCAAGGGGGGCTTGGGTGCTTGAAGATTCCGGTCCTGCTCTAAAAGGCCCTCTTGTTAAAAGGGGGAGGGCACCGCCCAAGAACGGCGCGCCGGGGTCGTTGCGCCCTACAGATTTCCTGTAAACGGAATCCCCCCGCCCCCTGCGGGGGCACCCCCCTTTAACAAGGGGGGCTTGGGTGCTTGAAGGCCCCGGTCCTGCTCCATAGGCCCCCTTGCTAAAGGGGGCTGGCAGCGGCGTAAGCCGCTGACTGGGGGATTCTTTTATCGGCGGTCTTCCTGGGAACGGAATCCCCACGCCCCTGCTTTTTTGACAGAATAAATCCCGCAGGCCTAACCTGCGGGATCGTTCACTTTCTCAAGACGCTGTGTCCGTACCCTCCGGGCTGGTGAAGGACGGCTCCCCCTCCACTGCGGCCTTGGCGGCTTCCGGGTCGTTGGCCACCACCATCAGTACGGTGTTGTCCTTGATGCTGAGGTAGGCCTCCTTCAGCTTGGGGATTTCGGCGGGCCGGTAGTTTTCATTGGCCTTGATCTGGTCATTCAGATAAGTATACAGCCCCTCCGCCGCGCGCTTAGCCTGCTCATTGCCGGACAGCACCAGCACTGCGGCCTCCTCGCAGGTGGCCCCGGCGGAGCGGAGGACGGCGCACTTTTTCACGTCGCCCTCATCCAGGCCGTAGTCGGCCAGCTTGTAGAGGAGAAACGCGGTGTCCCCGTCCAGCTCCTCCAGCTCCTCGGAGAAGGCCCCGGCGTCCACCATAGCCTGGACGTCCCCGGTGGTGTACTTCTCCTCCTTCCCGCCGCAGGCGGCCAGAGCCAGCGCCAGGGACAGGGCCAGCGCCATATGTAAAATCTTTTTCATCCAGGTACACTCCCATCAGCAGTTGTGTTGTCCGGCTCCGCCGGCTGGACCGGTTCCGCCTTGGGCGGGCCGTTGGGGTACAGGTCGTCATATTCCACGGTGTGGGTCTTCAAATACTCCAGCCAGCGGATGCAGGACTCCTTGCCCAGATGGACGCCGTCCCGGCTGGACCCCTGGGGCAGCTCGCCATTCTCATCCGCAAAGGCGGCGTACAGGTCCAGATAGACCACCTGCTTCTCCTCTGCGGCCCTGCGCATCAGGTCGTTATACACCCGCAGGTGCTCGTTGGACAGCTTGTACTTGTTGCCGTTGTAGTTGACGATCTCGCCCTCGTTCACGGGGATCAGCCCCTGGATATAGATGATGGCGTTGGGCTGGGCCTGGCGGATTAGCTCGATGGCCTGGCAGTAGCTCTCGTAAAAGGCGTCGTCCTTATAGATGCCCAGCTCGTTGACCCCCAGGCAGAGGTAGACCTTGCCGTATTGCCCCAGCTCCAGGGCTTCCAGGAGGGTGTAGTCCTTCCCGTCGATGGTCAGGGCCTTTTTCTCCGCCAGCTTGAAGATGGACAGGCCGTTGGAGGTGAAGCCTTTCCCCGTCCCCACGCCGCTGTAGAGCATGAAGCCGTCGGTGCGGGAGTCCCCCACAAAGGCGGCGTCGTCAAAATAGCTGTTGTCCACCGCCGCCCGCTCCGGGGCGGGCTGGGTGAAGTCGTAGCGGGGGAGCTTGGGCGGCGGGGGATCGGCCTGGACCGGGTCCGTATCTTGGGCGCTTCCGCTCCCCGCCTGGGACGGCTGGAAGTTCCCTACCGGGGCGCTGGGCTGGGCGGCCCGCCGGGATTGGATGTAGTGTCCCAGCGCGGCGGCGGCCAGGACCAGGAGGAGAAGCCCGCAGAAGACCAAAACCGTCCTTCTTCCGCCCCGCTCTATGGCCCGCTTGCCCCGGTAAGGGTTAGACATAGACCATCACCTCCCGCTACATTGATCTCTTATCAGACGCCAGCTTGTCGAAACCGTTCCTTTTAAGGATAGCACATATTCTTCAAATTTCAAGTGACAAATCTGTTACAATCACGCCTGTCTCATAAATTCAGGAAACCCTCCAAATGTAGGTCAAGGGCTCCGCCTTATTCCCTCCCCTTGAGGGGACAGGCAGGGGTAGAACCCCTGCCCCGCAAGACGTACCGGCAACATTTCCGAAAGATTTCCAAATTGATGAAACGGGCGTGCTGTTACAGCATCCTCTATTTATGGGGCTATTTTCCACTCCGCCGGCCCTGTGGGAAGGCGTTCCATCAGCCGAAGCGCGCGGCCCGGCGGATAAGCCCCACTCCGATGGGGGAGGGCCCGGTGTGGACCCCGATGGTCACCCCGATCTGATAGGGCCGCTTCACCTCCGGGCGGTCGGCCCCCAGCTCCAGCAGCCCCTCGTAGACCGCCTGGGCAAAGTCCTGGTGCTCCTCCCTGTCCAGGCCGAAGCCGGTGGCCAGGCGGTAGTCCTCCAAATTGACCCCCTCCCGCTGGAGGTGGCGGAAGAACAGCTCCCGCACCTTGGCCAGGGACTTTTTCCGGCCCTGGGCGATGCCGTCGGAGATCAGGCCGGCGTCCTTGTAGCCGATCAGCGGCTTCACCTTCAGCAGCGCCCCGGTGGCCGCCGCCGCCCGGCCGATGCGCCCGCCGTGGCGGAGATACTCCAGGTCGTTGGTGGTGAAGAAAATGCGCCCGGTGGCGGGCAGGGGGGCCAGCGCCTCCACCGTCTCCTCCAGGGTGAGCCCAGCGTCCCGCAGGGCGGCGGCCTCCTCCACAAACAGCCCCTGGAGCACCGTGGCCAGGGTGGAATCCAGCACCTTCACCTGGACCCCGGGGAACTCCTCCCGCAGCTCCTCCGCGGCGTTCAGGGCCGACTGGTAGGAGCCGCTGAACGCGGCGTTGAGGCAGACGCACAGAATGGGCATCCCCTGGGCCGCCGGAGGCCGGAAGGCCTCCAGGTAGTCCTCCATGGTGGGCATGGAGGTTTTGGGAAACACGCCGGGGCGGTCGGCCATCCTCTGGTAAAATTCGTGGGTGGAGATGTCCCGCTCTTCACGGAAATAGTCCTCGTCCTCAAAGCCCACATAGTAGGACACCATGCTCACGCCTATCCGCTCCAAACCCGCTCTCCCCAGGTCGCAGGAGCTGTCGCTGACGATATGAAATTTCATAATTCTCTCCTTGGTTTCGTGGCCCGGCGGACCGTGACCGGGCTCCGCCTGGTGGGTAATAGTATAATTATAGCGGAAACAGGCGGAAAACTCAACCACTATTTTCGCGGCGGGAGTGTCCTCATGCGCATTTACCGCAATCACATGAATTGGTGCGCTCTGTAGGGGCGCGCAGCGTGCGCCCACCGGCGGACACTGTCCGCCCCTACATTAAGAACCAATAGCCTCAGCACATATCTTTGCGGCCAAAATTGCTGTTGGCTGCGTTAAAAAAGTTTGAAATACATCCAGTATTCCTGCGCTTTTTTGCCTTGCCAACAACGATTTTGTCTCGCAAATCGGCGCGCTTCGGCCAATGGTGCAGCTTCTAAGAGCCTGTTTAAAATCTTTTGACAAAAATGGCGGAGTGGGAGATAATAGGAAAAAACAAGCGGGAGCTGGGGAAAATGCATCAATACCCAAGT
>JAAWNI010000008.1 GCA_022798855.1 Lawsonibacter sp.
AATCGCAGGAATACTTTGTGTATTTCAAGATTTTTTAACGCAGTCAGCGGCAATTTTGGCCGCAAAGATTTGTGTTGAGGCTATTGGTACAGCTTCTTAGTCCTTTTTCCAGCGCTTGAGGGTGGGGAACCACTCCCGCATCATCTTCTCCGCCGCTTCCTGGGGGCCGAAGGGGTGGCCGTTCTCCGCATTGAACTTCAGGTTAAAGGCGATGATGTCGTCCATGGTGGCGTCGGGGGCGGTAAAGGCCCCGTTCTGATAGCAGTAATGGCAGTAGTCGCCGCTGAGGGCGCCGCCGGCCTCGGTGCCCCGGTCCTCGGGCTTGTCCAAAGGCATGCCGCAGCACTGACAAAAGTTTCTTTCTTCCATTGGGAAAACCTCCTTATGTTGGGCGGGGTCTGCCGCCCCGTCTCTGACACAAGGATACGCCTTCAAACCTGACAACGTTTGTCTGGTTTCATATTGGGCGGAAACTTTTTTTGCCTCCCGAAGAAGGATGCCCCGCCAGTAGGCGGGGGAGAGGACCTCCAGCTGGCCGCCGAAGGACAGGAGGAAGGACAGCAGCCACTGGTCCTCGGGGAAGGTGCAGCGCGCCAGCAGATGGCCGTCGGGCTGGACGGAAATCTCCTTGGGGTGGAAGTAGTCCCGCACCCGCCACGCGGCGGAGGGGTGGAACCGGAGCAGCAGCTCCACCCCCTGGCATCCCTGGGGCGGCGGGGCCTCCAGCGCCTGGGGCGGCACGCGGGGCGGACAGGCCCCCTGGCCGGGAGCCAGGTCCTCCATCCGCACCAGGCGGAAGATGCGCCAGTCCTGCCGGGCCTGGCAGAAGGCCAAAAGATACCAGCACCCGGACTTGAACACCAGCCTAGCTGGCTCCACAGTGCGGCGGCCGCTCTGTCCCGCGGAGTTGTAATAGGTGAAGGCCAGGGGGCTGCGCTCCAGAATGGCCCGTTTCACCATGGAAAAATTTTCCCGCTCCACCGCCCCGCTGCCCCAGTCGGTGAAATCCACCTCCAGCCAGCCGCCGCCCTCCCGGTGGAACAGGGCGGACAGCTGGGTCAGGGTATCCCGCTGTCCGGCTCCGCCAGTGGCCAGGATGGCCTGGAGGGAGAAGAGGATCTCGTCCTGCTGTTCCCGGGACAGCAGGGTCTTGTCCAGCACGAACTGATCCATCAGCCGGATGCCGCCACCCTGGCCCTTCTGGGCGTAGAGGGGGATGCCGGCGGCGGACAGGGCGTCGATGTCCCGGTAGATGGTGCGCTCCGACACCTCCAGCCGCCGGGCCAGCTCCCCGGCGGTGGCCGACCGCTTTTCCACCAGGATGTACAGGATTTGAAAGAGCCGGCTGTTTTTCATTCCACGCGGATTTGGCCCAGCACCTGGCCGATGGGGGAGTGGATGGCCAGGTTGGCCCTGATGTCGAAGGGGGTGGGGGTCTTGTTGATGAGCACCAGCCGCTTTCCCCGGAAATAGTTGATGAGCCCGGCGGCGGGGTAGACGGCCAGGGAGGTCCCGCCGATGATGAGCAGGTCGGCCGCCCGGAGGTCGGCCACCGCCCCCTCGATGGTGGCGCTGTCCAGGCCCTCCTCGTAGAGGACCACGTCCGGCTTGATGGTCCCGCCGCAGGAGCATGTGGGCACCCCCTGGCCCTCCTTGATGGACTCCACGGAGTAGGGCCTGCGGCACCTTATGCAGTAATTGCGGTGGACCGAGCCGTGGAGCTCCCACACCCGCCGGGAGCCGGCCAGCTGATGGAGCCCGTCGATATTCTGGGTGACGACGCTCCGCAGCCTGCCCGCCGACTCCAGCTCGGCCAGCTTTCTGTGGGCGGCGTTGGGCTTCGCCTCCAGGCAGAGCATCTTGTCCCGGTAAAAGCGGTAAAATTCCTCCGGCTGGGCGTCAAAAAAGGTGCGGCTCAGAATTTCCTCCGGGGGCCAGGCGTATTTTTGGTTGTACAGCCCATCCACGCTGCGAAAGTCCGGGATTCCGCTCTCAGTGCTTACCCCCGCGCCGCCGAAAAAGACGATGGCATGGCTGTCGTCGATCCACCGCTGCAAGGTCTGGATTTGTTCGGTCATCGGGTTAACCTCCTTTCAAATATCGCCGTCCTCGCTGGCCCAGCCGTAGGAGCACTTGACGGCCCGGTTCCAGCCCTTGATTTTGACGGTCCGCTGTGTCCCGCTGATGGCGGGGGTAAAGGTGCGGTCGATGGCCCAGTTTTTGATGACGTCCTCCTTGCCGGACCAGTAGCCTACCGCCAGGCCGGCCAGGTAGGCCGCCCCCATGGCGGTGGTCTCCACGCACATGGGCCGGTTGACGGGGGCGCCGCTGATGTCGGCCTGCATCTGCATGAGGAGGTTGTTGGCGCTGGCCCCGCCGTCCACCTTCAGGGCGGACAGGCTGACGCCGGAGTCGGCCCGCATGGCCTGGAGCACGTCGTTCACCTGGTAGGCCATGGACTCCAGGGTGGCCCGGATGATGTGGTACTTGTTCACCCCACGGGTGAGCCCCACGATGGCCCCCCGGGCGTACTGGTCCCAGTGGGGGGCGCCCAGCCCGGTGAAGGCGGGCACCACGTAGCAGCCGTTGGTGTCCGGCACCTTCCGGGCCATGTACTCGGAGTCGGAGGAGGAGTCGATGAGCCGCAGCTCGTCCCGCAGCCACTGGATAGAGGCCCCAGCCACAAAGATGGAGCCCTCCAGGGCGTACTCCACCTTGCCGTCCAGCCCCCAGGCGATGGTGGTCACCAGTCCGTTCTGGGAGAAGACCGGCTTCTCCCCGGTGTTCATCAGGAGGAAACAGCCGGTGCCATAGGTATTTTTGGCTTCCCCGGGGGTGAAACAGGTCTGGCCGAAGAGGGCGGCCTGCTGGTCGCCCGCCGCGCCGGCGATTTTAATGGGGCCGCCGAAGAACTGGGGGTCGGCTTCGCCGTAGACCTGGCTGGAGGGCCGCACCTCCGGCAGCATGCACCTGGGGATGTCCAGCTCGGCTAAGACCTCATCGTCCCAGGCCAGGGTGTTGATGTTGAACATCATGGTGCGGGCCGCGTTGGAGTAGTCGGTGATGTGGACCCGCCCCCGGGTCAGCTTCCAGATCAGCCAAGTCTCCACCGTGCCGAAGAGCAGCTCCCCCCGCTCCGCCCGCGTCCGGGCGCCGGGGATGTTGTCCAGCAGCCAGCGCAGCTTGGTGCCGGAGAAATAGGCGTCGATGACCAGGCCGGTCTTGGCCCGGAAGGCGTCCACCAGCCCCTTGGCCTTTAAGCTGTCGCAGTACTCCGCAGTGCGGCGGCACTGCCACACAATGGCGTGGTGGATGGGCTCACCGGTGCTCTTGTCCCACACCAGGGTCGTCTCCCGCTGGTTTGTGATGCCGATGGCGGCGATGTGGTTGGCGGTGATCCCCAGATTCTTCATGGCTTCCTGGGCCACCTCCAGCTGGGTGGACCAGATCTCCTCCCCGTCGTGCTCCACCCAGCCCGGCCTGGGGAAATACTGGGTAAACTCCTTCTGGGCCGCGCTGCGCATCTCGCCCCTCTCGTTGAACAGGATGCAGCGGCTGCTGGTGGTGCCCGCGTCCAGCGCCATGATGTACTTTGCCATATCGCGCTCCTCCTTTTGGTATGATTGGGTGGTTGTCCATATTATAGCACCTTTAGAGGAAAAAATCATGGGGGGAACAGATCGTCTCCATATTTTTTTCCCTGCGGCGGCCAGGGGCTTCCTTTCTCCGCAAATTCTGATATAATGTCCTGGAAAAGGGCGGAGCTTCCGGCGGGAGCCGGAGCAATTTCAGAAGCTGTACCATTAGCCGAAAGATATGTGTTGAGGCTATTGGTAAGCTTCTCAGTATGAGGTGAGGATTATGTTTCAAACTATGCGCAGAAAGCGCCAGGAGCTGTCCCGGGAGGACACTGCGGCCATTCTGGAGCGGAGGGCCTCCGGCGTGCTGGCCCTGGCGGAGGAGGGGGGCTTTCCCTATGCCGTCCCGCTGAGCTATGTGTACACCGGGGACAAGCTCTATTTCCACTGTGCCAAAAGCGGCCACAAGCTGGAGCTCATCCGCCAGAACCCGAAGGCTTCCTTCTGCGTGGTCGACCAGGACCAGATTGTCCCGGAGGAGTACACCACCTATTTCCGCAGCGCCATTGTCTTTGGGGAGCTGCGGGTGATGGAGGACGGTCCGGAGAAGCGGGCGGCCATAGAGGCGCTGGCCGCCAAGTATGACCCGGAGGGCCCCGCTGACGGACGAAAAGGAGATCGACCGGGAGTGGGGGGCGCTGTGTGTTCTGGAGATGAAAATCAGCCATATGACCGGAAAAGAGGCCATTGAGCTGGTTCGGGCCAGAGGGAAATAAAAAAACACGGGCGCTTCCCAGCCGGAAGCGCCCGTAATCGCACTCAAAACATACCTTGCTTTTCAGACATATTACTCGGTGGTGTAGTTGTCAAAATAGCCCTGGATGAAGACGACCGGGGTGCCCTTGTCGCCGGAGCCGGAGGTCAGATCGCACAGGGAGCCGATCAGGTCGGTGAGCCGCCGGGGGGTGGTGCCCTCGGACACCATCTGGCCCACCAGGTCGCTGTCCTTCTTGTGGATGCGGTCCTTGATGGCCTCTTTCAGGGCTTCGCCGGACAGTTCGGCGAAGTCGTTGTCGGCCAGGTACTTCAGCTTCAGCTCGTTGGGGGTGCCCTCCAGGCCGGCGGTATAGGCGGGGGAGACGACCGGGTCGGCCAGCTCCCAAATCTTTCCTACAGGGTCTTTGAAAGCGCCGTCGCCGTAGACCATGACCTCCACATGCTTTCCGGTTTTTTCCAGAAGCTTCTTCTGGATGGACTCCACCAGACCCTGGCAGTCCCGGGGGAAGAGCTTCACCTGCTCCTCAGTGGCCTTGTTGGAGCCAAGCAGGCCGTACTTTTCGTTATACCCGCTGCTATTGACCGGGGCGTTTAAAATCTCGTCCAGACCAAAGACCCGCTCGGCGCCAGCGGACTTCAGCAGGCGTTTGGTGCGCTGGCGGGTGTGGATGTCGCAGCACAGGACATGCTTGGTGTAGGGGAGGATGGCCCGGGGGTCGTTGGCGAAAATGATCTCCACCTCAGCCCCGCAGTCCTGAATCAGTTCCTGGTAGTAGGCCACATAGTCCACACCGGTGAAGGGGTGCTTCTCATAGCCGAAGAGCTCCCGATAACGCTCCAGAGTGAGGACGTCCTGATAGGGGTCCACCCCTTTCTCGTCCACCGCGTCCAGGCTGATGAGGTGGTTGCCCACCTCGTCGGAGGGGTAGCTGAGCATAAGGACAATCTTCTTCGCCCCCTTGGCGATGCCCCGCAGACAGATGGCGAAGCGGTTGCGGCTGAGGATGGGGAAGATGACGCCCACCGTCCCGCCGCCCAGCTTGGCCTTGACGTCGGCGGCGATGTGGTCCACGGTGGCGTAGTTGCCCTGGGCCCGGGCCACGATGGCCTCGGTCATGGCCACGATGTCCCGGTCCCGGATGGCGAATCCGTCCTCCCTGGCGGCCTCCAGCAGGGAGCCGGTGACGATTTCCACCAGATCGTCCCCGCTGCGGATGATGGGGGTGCGGATGCCCCGGGATACAGTACCGACCATACGGCTCATAAAGGAACACTCCTCATTTTCATATCGTTTGCATGGAAAAAATCCCACAATGATATATGATACCACGATTTCCCGGGCTTGTAAATATTTTTTGGCAAATTAACGCCACGGCGTAGGGACACGGCTTGCCGTGTCCGCTGTTTCGAAACACTGACGCGCTTTAGGGGCGGCCACAGCAAGCCGTGGCCCTACTCTACCCGCTTGCATGGAAAAAATCCTACGACGATACATGATACCACGATTTCCTGGGCTTGTAATTATTTTTGGCAAATTAACACTGTGGTGTAGGGACACGGCTTGCCGTGTCCGCTGTTCCGAAACGCTGACACGCTTCAGGGGCGGCCACGACAAGTCGTGGCCCTACTCCACCCCAAAGGACGCGATGGCGTCCCGCATATTGCGCCAGTCGGCCCGCAGAAGCTCCAGCCGGGCCTGGCCCTCCGGGGTGAGCTGGTAGTATTTCCGGTCCGGCCCGCCGCCGCCGGGGGCCATGTACCAGGTGGTCAGCTTCTCCCTGCCCAGCCCCCGGAGGAGGGCGTAGATGGCGCTCTCCTGGGTGTCCGGGAAGGCGGTGCGCAGGGGGGTGAGCACCTCGTAGCCGTATTTGTCCCCCCCGGACAGCAGCTGGAGCAGGCACAGCTCCAGCAGGTCCTTTTTCAGCACAGGGCCACCCCCGTTCCGATCAGGCCCACTGCGTCAATGGGGAGAATGCGGATAAACAAATAGGCCCGCATAGCTTCCGCACCAGGGTATGTCAGGTCCATGCAGAGCATATTGAGTTCCACAAAGCCAAATGTTGCCGCTATGGTAAGGCCCAAAGCATACAGAGCCAGCCACCGGCGGTCATAGCATTTGGCTAACACCAGTCCAGCGAAAGCGGCCAGCGACCATAGTATCCCGCCGTATATGACCAGCACCCGGCAGCAGACCGTCAGCATTGATTCATAGTAAATCTGATAGTCTATGTGCTCGGTATAGATTGGTAAATTTTTCGGGTCAAGGGCATACCAGTACAGCGCCGCAAATCCCAGGAGGAATAACAGTCCCGCTGCCAAAGCCAGTACCAGCCGCCTGGACATCGGGCCGTTTTTCTGCCCGTGCCGCCGGAACCAATACAGGGACAGGGGCAGCCCAACCGCCATCACCCACACAGGATACCACCAAGTTTCGATCCCATAGAGTCTGAACGGGATCATCGCTGTCCAGGCCCACTTGACTAACAGGAACAGGCCGCCCGCCAGCACCGCGAAAATTTTCAGCCACCGGCGGTAGGTTTTCACGTCGGTGAGCAGGTGGGCCGCCTGGACGGGGTCGCCCAATTCCTCTACCAATTTGCTCTCGTCCCGCTCCTCCTGGAAGATCAGTTCCCGGTAGTCGGCGATGGCTTCCTCCGACTCCTGGGGCGGCAGGCGCCACCGCACCGCCCGGCTGAATTTTTTCAGGTACTGTTCTTTGGTCAAGGGTTTTTGCTGTTTCATAGTATGCTCCTCCGTTTCTCTATTGATGAAAATATAGTACTGATAAAATTATAATACTAGCCGCCGCGAAGCTTGTCAAGAGAAATTTTTGACGGCTCGGAAATTTTATGGTATGCTGGAATAAATCTGTAGGGCGGGACGACTCGGCCCGCCGTAGTTCTGTTTTATTCCGACGGCGCGCCGAGGTCGTCGCGCCCTACGCACCGCACCATTTGGGGAGGCAGCATATGGACATCCAAGCTCTTATAGCGGCCCAGCGGGCCCATTTCAACACTGGCGCGACCCTGCCCCTGTCCGCCCGGAAAGCGGCCTTACAGCGGCTGAGGAAGGCCATCAAGGCCCACGAGGGGGGCATCCGCGCCGCCCTCAAGGCCGACCTGAACAAATCCCCCGACGAGAGCTACATGTGCGAGGTGGGGCTGACGCTGTCTGAGCTGTCCTTTGTGGAGAAGCGTCTGGCCCGCTGGATGGGGGACAGGCCCCACGCAACCCCTCTGGCCCAGTTCCCTGCCTGGAGCTTTACCGTCCAGGAGCCATACGGGGTGGTCCTTATCATGTCCCCCTGGAACTACCCCTTTCTGCTCACCATGGAACCTCTTATCGGGGCCATTGCCGCGGGAAACTGCTGTGTGGTGAAGCCCTCGGCCTATTCTCCCGCCGTCTCGGCGATCATCCGGGACCTGCTGGCGGAGTGCTTCCCCCCGGAGTTCGTCTCTGTGGTGGAGGGGGGGCGGAAGGAGAACCAGGCCCTTCTGGACCAGAAATTTGACTATATCTTCTTCACCGGCGGGGTGGAGGTGGGGAAGGAGGTCATGTCTAAGGCGGCCAAACATCTGACCCCTGTTACCCTGGAGCTGGGCGGGAAAAGCCCCTGTATTGTGGACCGCACCGCCCGGCTGGACCTGGCCGCCAAGCGGATCGTCTTCGGCAAGCTGCTCAACTGCGGTCAGACCTGTGTGGCCCCGGACTACCTGCTCATTGACCGCCGGGTGAAGGACCGTTTTCTGGAGTATGTAAAGCGGTGGATCACGGTGATGTACGGCCAGAACCCTTTGGACAATGACGGCTATGTCCGCATGGTCAACCGGAAGCACTTCGACCGGGTGATGGGGCTTATCGACCCTGAGAAGGTGGTTTTCGGCGGAAAAGGCGACTGGTCCACCCTGAAAATCCAGCCCACCATCCTGGACAACGTCACCCCGGAGGACCCGGTGATGGGGGAGGAGATATTTGGGCCGGTGCTCCCCGTCCTCACCTTCGACAGGGTGGAGGAAGCGGCCGCCTTTGTCAACGCCCGGCCCCGGCCGCTGGCCCTGTACCTGTTCTCCCAGGATAAAAAGGTCCAGGAGCTGTTTTTGCGGAGGGCCTCCTTCGGGGGCGGGTGCGTCAACGACACCATTGTCCACCTGGCCACCAGCCGGATGCCCTTCGGCGGGGTGGGGGGCAGCGGCATGGGCGGCTACCACGGGAAGGCCAGCTTCGACACATTCTCCCACCAGAAGAGCATTGTCAAAAAGTCCACCCTGGTGGACCTGCCGATCCGGTACGCCCCCTATACCCCGGCGAAGAGCAAGCTGTTGAGACTTTTTTTGCGGTAAAAAAATCCCCTGGTCCGGGTGTCCGGATCAGGGGATTCTTTATGGTTCACCGTACAGCAGCTCGAAGCTCTCGTAGTGGTCCTCGGTGTAGTAGACCAGGCCGTCGTTGGAGAAGACGATGCGCTTGGCCCCCCGGGAGTTTTCCCCCGGGGTGTCGATGTCGCACTCGGTATAGGTCCGGCCCTGGGCCTTGGGGAGCAGGCCCTCCCGGTTGCCGAAGGAGCTGCCGCCGATGGCGGTGCCCTCGCCGGTGTAGCGCTCCACGTTGCCGCCGTGCCAGCCGGCGTCCTCCGCTTCCTTTTTGGTGACGTAGTTGTCGGGCAGGCCGCCGTAGAGGTGGATGTACAGGGCTACCTCCTCCTTAGAGGTGTACCAGCCGTCCTCGGTGACGGTGGCGCTGCCCCCGCTGGACTTGCCGTCGGGGCGGTTGTCCTCATCGCTCTTGCCCTGGGAACCGTTCCCCAGGTCCGGGCTGGAGTCCGGGGCGTTCTGGCCCTCATCGGGAAGGCTGCCGTCCTCCGGCTCCTGGACTGGCAAGTCAATGAGTCCGCCAGATGTGCTGTAGTACCCGTTGACGCTGGCGCTCCCTTGGACCTCCCCGCCGCAGGCGGTCAGGCTCATCAGCATCAGCAGGGACAGCAGCAGCCCCGAGGTACGTCGTTTCATAACAAATCACTCCTGTTTCATTCGCTTGAAGTCCAGATAGTTCTCCAGGATCAGGGAGGCGGCCACGGCGTCCACGATTTTCCTCCGCTTGCGGCCGTCCTTGCCCTGGTTGAACAAAATCTGGTGGGCGTCGATGGTGGTGCGCCGCTCGTCCCAGAGAATAACCTTCATGCCGGTGACCTCCTCCAGGGCGGCGGCCAGCTCCCGGTAGAGGTCGGCTTTTTTCCCGTCGGTGCCGTCCATGTTCTTGGGGAAGCCCAGCACCACCTCGTCAGGGCGGTGCTCCTCGATGAGCCGTGCCAGCCGGTCCACCACAACCTCCTGCCGCCAGCTGTTGATGGTGGTGGTGGTCCCCGCCAGAAACCCGGTGGGGTCGGACACCGCCACCCCGGTGTGGGCGTCGCCGTAGTCGATGGCCATAACGCGCATGGTATCCCTCCTCTCTGCCCGCCTATTATACCGGAAAAATGACAAAAGCGCAAGTGGGCGTGGATGGCAGCTGTTTCGGCAACTTTTAAAATCCCCATTGACTTCCCGCCGCCCAGCCCTCATAATAGGAAAAAAGACCGAAAACGGGAGGACATTATGGAATATTATGCTACCTTGGGGGACCCCTGCGCCAAACAGGACATCCTGGAACAAATGTTCCGAACCGGCATGACAGGCGTCCGGCTGAATCTGTCCCACACCAGCCTGACCCAGTGCACCCCTCTGCTGGAGCGGGCCTACTGGCCCGCCGCCCGCCGGGTGGGGCGGCGGGACGCCCATCTGATCCTGGACCTCCAGGGGCCGGAGCTGCGGGTGGGGGAGCTGCCCCAGCCCGTCCCCCTCAGAGAGGGGCTGGACATCCTCCTGGGGGAGGGGGGCGTCCCGGTCCCCCCTATCATCCTCCAGACCGCCCGGCGGGGCCAGCAGATCTCGGTGGACGACGGCGCCCTGCTGCTGGAGGTCCGGCGCACCAGCCCCACCGTGCTGCTGTGCCGGGTGCTGCGGGGCGGGCCGCTGCTGAGCAAGAAGAGCCTGTCCGTTTTGGGCGCGGAGCTGGATACCCCGGCCCTCACTCCGGCCGACCTGGAAAATCTGGCCATGGCGGACAGGTTCGGGGTGACGCATATCCTCCAGCCCTTCGTCCGGAACCGCCAGGATGTGGAGACGCTGCGGGAAAATCTGGACTCTTTGGGGCTGTCCCACCTCCAGGTGATGGCCAAAATTGAAAATCAACAGGGCTTGGACCACCTGGGCGAGATCATGCACGCCGCCGACCAGATTTGCATCGCCCGGGGCGATCTGGGCAACTCCATCCCCCTGTGGAAGCTGCCCGCCATTCAGAAGGACGTGGCCCGGCGGTGCCGGGAGCGGAATAAGCCCTTCTGTCTGGTCACCCAGCTGCTCTGGTCCATGGAACAGCGGCCCGTCCCCACCCGGGCGGAGGTGTGCGACATCTACAACGGCGTGCTGGATGGGGCTTCCGCCCTGATGCTCACCGGAGAGACGGCGGCCGGGAAGTGGCCCGTCCAGGCCATGGGGTACTTAGTAAAAACCGCCGGCGAGGCCCTGAGGGCGGTGGAGCCGTGCTCTTGAACAGAAAAGGGCTGTCAAAAAAGCCCCCCTCTTGGAGGGGGGTGGCACGGCGAAGCCGTGACGGGGGGAGTTAGAGAAAACTTGTATAAAATCGACTCCCTCAGTCACCGCCTGCGGCGGTGCCAGCTCCCTCACAGAGGGAGCCTTAGAGAACGATAAAGTGTTCCTCCATAAACTGGGGCTGTCCATAGGACAGCCCTTTTGTAATGCCCTATTTTACAGGCCCAGGCCGCCCAGGCTCAGCCCGCCGGTGAGGGACTGCATGGTGTTGGCAGCGTCGGCATCGGCGGCGCGCATGGCCTCGTTGACGGCGGCCACGATCATATCCTGGAGCATCTCCACATCGTCGGGGTCCACGGCCTCCGGGTCGATGGTGAGGGCCTTCAGCTCATGCTTGCCGTTGACAGTGGCGGACACCACCCCGCCGCCGGAAGCGGCCTGGTACTCCTTCTCCTGGAGCTCCTGCTGCATACGGAGCATGTCCTGCTGCATCTTCTGGGCCTGCTTGATCATGTTCATATTCATGCCGCCGCCCATGCCGGGCATCCGGCCGTATCCCTTTGCCATATGTCATTCTCCTTTTCAGTTTTCTATGGGCGGCCACAGACCGCCCCTGGGGGTCCCTCACTGTATCGTGATGTTATCCAGCCCGCCGAAGGACATCAAATCGTCCAGCGGGTCCTTTTCCGCCACTGGGGCGGGGGGCTGGGCTGGCTCTGCCGGGGGCGGGGCCCCCGTGACCACGCTGACCTGGGGGCGCTCGCCAAAGACGGCTTCCGCCGCCGCAGCCAGCCTATCCAGCACGGAGGGCTTGTTCAGCATGGAGCGGGTAAATTCGCTGTCCACCCACAGGGTAAGCTGCCCGTTTTTCCGCACGCCCGCCACCTTGGCCGGGTTGTTGAGGTAGGGCATCACCGTGGGGGGCACCTTCCCACGCAGGCCCGCCGCGAAGGAGGGCCAGAAGGCGCTGTCGCCCGCAGGGGGCGGGCTGTTTTGTGGGGATGCCCCACCCGGGGGGGCGGGGGGTGTGGGGGCTTTGGCCGGCCCACTGGGCTGGCTGGGCCCCACAGGCTCGTCAAAGACATAATCCTCCTCGTCCGGCGGTTCCTCGGGCAGGGGAGGGCGCTCGTCCTCCCAGGAGGTCGGAGTGTGATTTGTGGGGCCCTCCACCTTCGGCGGGCCGTCAGGACGCTTGGGGGCTGGCACGCCCGGGGAGGCGGGCCCCACATTGACGCCCTGGGCTAGAAGCTCCTCCAGCCGGGCGATCCGGGCGGACAGTCCGGCGGCGGAGTCGTCCAGCGTCTCGTCGCTGAGGCGGATAAGGCACAGCTCGGCGTCGGTGCGGCGGCTGCCGCTGCGGGACAGGCCGGCCAACGTGGCTTGCAGCTGGGTGAGCATGAGAAGCAGCCGCTGGCTGGACAGCTGTCCCCCCAGCCGGCGCAGGGTGGCTTCGTCGTAGCCGCCGGCCATCAGGGCCGCGCCCCCCTGCGGGGCGGTCTTGCGCAGGAGCAGGTCCCGGGCCAGGGAAGAGAGCTCCCCCAGAGCCGTACCCACGTCCTTGCCGTTGGCGTACAGCCGGCCCAGGGTGTCCAGGGCGGCGGCGGTGTCACGGGCGGCCAGCTGGCCCATCAGGTTGGCGGTTTCCACGCTGCCCGCAAGGCCCAGGGCGTCTAAAATGGCCTGTTCGTCCACCCGCTGCCCGCCCCCGGCGCACTGGTCCAGCAGGGAGAGGGCGTCCCGCAGGCCGCCGTCGGCCAGCCGGGCCAGCAGGGCGGACCCCTCCTTGGTCAGGGGGATGCCCTCCTGTTCCGCCACATACTCCAGCCGCTGGGCGATCTGCATAGGCAGGATGCGCTTGAAGGCGAACTGCTGGCAACGGCTCTTGATGGTGGCGGGAACCTTGTGCAGCTCGGTGGTGGCCAGGATGAACAGAAGATGGGCGGGGGGCTCTTCCAGAATTTTCAAAAGGGCGTTGAAGGCGGCGGTGGACAGCATATGGACCTCGTCCACGATGTACACCCGCTTGCGGACGGCGGCGGGGGTATACACCGCCTCGTCCCGCAGGGCCCGGACCTGGTCCACACCGTTGTTGGAAGCGGCGTCCAGCTCCAGCACGTCCAGAATGGAGCCGTTCTCGATGCCCAGGCAGGCGGGGCAGGCGTTGCAGGGGCTGCCGTCCTGGGGGTTCTCGCAGTTGACCGCCCGGGAGAGGATCTTGGCGCAGGTGGTTTTGCCGGTGCCCCGGGTGCCGGTGAACAGATAGGCGTGGGACAGCCGCCCCGATTCCACCTGGCGCTTCAGCGTGTCGGTGATGTGGGCCTGGCCCACCACGTCGTCGAAGGTACGGGGCCTCCATTTTCTGTATAATGCCTGATACATCAGCTCACCTCCCAAAAGCCTCCCCCTTGATGGGGGAGGTGGCCGCGAAGCGGCCGGAGGGGGTTCTTCGGCGGTTGCAAGCCCCCCCTCAGTCAGCCTTCGGCTGACAGCTCCCCTACAAAGGGGGGAGCCAAAAACTCGGCGCGGAACAAGACCGCACACCGGCCTTTGAAGCGCGGGACATACCCGTTACCTGGACAGCCGGCTCAAGACCAGTGGACCCACGGCACACGCGTCCAAACGCTTAGTGCTGCTCGGTTCCCCGCCTGACACGGTTCACGCCAGCCGCGTTGCGCGGGACCGGCCTATCATCACTGCTTATCCAGGGCAGACAATACATCCTCACGTCCGGGGGCCGGGATTCATCCCCGCTGCAGCGGATTGCGGGTACAGGGCACCGCTATCTCCCCGACTAGTGCGGCCTTGCTCCGCGCCGAGGCGGAACAAGAACTACAGGGTATTGTACTATAAATTTTTCATTTTATCAATCATTATTTTGAAAAAGTTTCCGGAGTTTCAGAGGTACGGAAAAGGCCCCGCCGGCGGCGGGGCCTTTCGTATCCCGAATCAGTGGGGCAGAACCTCGGTTCGGCCGCCGCTGCGGTAGTAGAGGGTCTTGTCCTTGAAGTAGTCCACCGGGTCCACCCGGGTGCCGTTGACCCGGACCTCGAAGTGGAGGTGGTTGCCGGTGGACCGGCCGGTGGTGCCCACATAGCCGATCACGTCCCCCTGCTTGACCACCTGGCCCTTGGACACGTTCCGGCTGTTCATGTGGGCGTACAGGGTGCTGGTGCCGTCGCTGTGGGCGATGAGCACATAGTTGCCGTAGGACCAGTAGCTGCCGCTGCCCATGACGGAGGTGACCACCACGCCGCTCTTGGCGGCGTAGATGGAGGTGCCCCTTGCGGCGGGGATGTCGATGCCGGTGTGGTTGTCCCGCTTTCCGTTGATGGGGTCTTTCCGGTTCCCGTAGAGGGAGGAGAGGGTGTTGATGCTGGCGGACAGGGGCCACATGAAGCCGGACTCGCTGGTCACCTTGGATATCTGGGCGGCCATCTCCCGCTCCAGACGCTTGATCTCGCTGTCCAGCTTCTGGGCGGACACCTGCAAATCCTTCTCCTTGGCTTCCAGTTCGTCCTCCCGGTCGTTGATCTCCTGGATGAGCTTATCCATCTCGCCCTCTTGGGTTTTCAGCTCGGCCCGGGCGGCCTCCTGCTGGCGCTTGGCTTCCTCCTGCTCCGCCTGGGCCTCCTTCAGGGTGGCCCGCTCGGCGGACACCTTCTCCTGGAGGGCCACCAGGCTGTCAATGACCTGGTTGTCGTAGTCAATGATCTCCTCGATCATCATGTAGTTGTCCAGCAGCTCGGAGAAGTCGCTGGAGGAGAAGAGGATGGACCAGTAGGAGGTCTCCCCCTGCTTCTCCAGGTCCCGCATCCGGCGGCAGAACAGGTCGAACTGGGCCTGCTCGTCCGCTTCCGCCTGGGCCAGCTCCGCCGACTTCTCACTGATGAGCTGGTCGTACATGGCGATCTGTTCGTTGATGTTGTTGATCTCCTGCTGAACCAGATAGATCTGCTTCTCCAACAGGCCGCGCTTTTCCAGCGCGGCGTTCTTGTCCGCCTGGATGGCCTTGATCTGGGCCTGGATGTCCTTCCGCTGGGCGGACAGGGAGCTGGCGTCCCCTTTCAGCGCGTCGATCTGGGCCTGCGTGACGGCGGAAGAGCCGGTGATGACCGCGGGCCCGGTGAGCGGGAGCAGCACGGCCAAGGTCAGCGCCAGCATCAGAACCCGGCGCAGCAAGGTCTTTTTGTTTTTCATAGGCATCCTCCAGCCCTTACCGGATAAAAATGTTCGCCAGAATGGGCAGTATCATCAGCAGCGCCAGGAAACCGGCCATGGCTGACATTATGATTCTCTGCTTGTCTCGCCGCTTCATATCCGCGACCTCCCTGTTTGTAATGTACCTCCCTTTGGCGAGGAGGTGGGTTTTTAGAACCTGTATTCACAACCGTTAAACGCCGTCTGGGCGGTCTTTTTCCCGCCATACTGCGTCGCTTTCCCTTGCAATCCGTCAGGATTGCCGCAGAAAATCTCCTTGTCTAGCAGGAAAAATCCTCGCCCATCCGGCATCCTCCGGTTATGAATACAGGTTCTTACACCTGCAAGAACTTCCGGATGGCGACCAGTGAGCCGCCCACGCCGATGAAAGCGCCCACGGCGCAGAATACCGCCAGAATAGTGCCCGATATGGACTGGTAGCTGATGATGGTGACCAGGGACAGGCCGTTGCCCTGGATGGCGAATTTGGCCACCGCCTGGTACAGGCCCCACTGGGCGAAGAAGGCGATGAGGGCGCCGGTAAGGCCCAGGATCATCCCCTCCACCACGAAGGGCCACTCGATGAAGCCGTCGGTGGCGCCGCACATCTTCATAATGGCGATTTCCTCCCGGCGGTAGAAGGTGGCCAGCTTGATGGTGTTGGCGATGATGAACAGGGACACCACCAGCAGCACGCCCACCAGGGCCAGGGCCACGCCGGTGGCGATGTTGCGCACCAGGACGAAGCCGTTGGCGATCTCGATGGCGGCCCGCACGTCAGACACGCCCTCCACCGCTTCCAGGGCCTCCTTGGTCTGGGCCATCTTCTCGATGTCCACCACGTGGACCCGGTAGCGGTCCTGAAAGGCGTCGTTGGGCAGGTCGTTGAGCACGTCGGCAATCTCCTGCCGCTTGGACTTGAAGTCCTCCAGCGCCGCTTCCTTCGCGACAAAGGTGAGCTGTGAGACGTTGTCCACGGCCGCCAGGGTGGACTGGAGGGCCCGGGCCTGCTCCTGGGTGAGGCTGTCGTCTATGTAGGCCACCATCTCGTTCTCGCTCTCCAGGTCCCCCAGCATACTGTCCAGATTCACCGCCAGCAGGGTGAAGGAGCCCATAATGATCAGGCAGGCCACAATCATGCACACTGCGGCAAAGGACATAAAGCCGTGGGTGAAGATGGAGTGGACTCCCTCGCTGATGTAATATCCCGCGTCAAATCTTCTCGACATTGTAGTAACCACCTGTCTCGTCGCTGATGATCCGTCCGTTTTCAATGGCCACCACCCGTTTGGTAAAGCGGTTGACCAGGTTTTTTTCGTGGGTGACCACCAGCACGGTGGTGCCCAGCTCGTTGATGCGCTCCAGCAGCATCATAATCTCCAGGGAGCGCTGGGGGTCCAGGTTGCCGGTGGGCTCGTCGGCGATAATCATGCTGGGGTTGTTTACCAGCGCCCGGGCGATGGCCACCCGCTGCTGCTCGCCGCCGGAGATTTCGCCGGGGTAGCGGTCGCCCTTCTGGTCCAGGCCCACCAGCTGGAGGACATAGGGGATGCGCCGGCGCAGCTCCCGGTTGGAGGCCCCCACCGCCCGCATGGCGAAGGCCAGGTTTTCATAGACCGTTTTCTTTTCGATCAGCCGGAAGTCCTGAAAGATGACCCCCAGGGTCCGGCGCATGTGGGGCACCTGACGGGGGCTGATGCTGTTCAGGTTGAAGCCGTTGACCATCACCCGCCCGTCGCTGGGGGCGATCTCCGCCGTAATCAGCTTGATGAGGGTGGACTTGCCCGAGCCGGAGGGGCCCACCAAAAAGACGAACTCCCCGTCGTCGATGCGCATATTGACCCCTTTCAGGGCCTTGGTGCCGTTGTCGTACTCTTTAAATACATCGATAAAGCGTATCATGCCGCTCTGCGCTCCTCGCTCAGCCAATATTTCTGTCTGTCCGCAAAAGCTTCCCAGCATCTCAGTGTACCACAGATTATGTTTTATGTAAAATGAATAATCTGTGAACCTTCCGCCGGGGGCCCCGGCTGGTATTTACCGGTTTGTCATTTTTGTAACCTTATTGTAACTTATTTCTCTCAGCTTGGCAAGAGGTTTTTGTGTTAGGAGTGTCCAGCTGTGCGTTTTATTATGTTTGATTATTTTATGAGGCCTTGTAGGGGCGGCTGTCAGCCGCCCGCTTCATGGAAAAATCGGGATTTGCAGTAATGCGGGCGGCTGATAGCCGCCCCTACTAAAATCCGGAAAAGGGACGCGCGGGCAGAGTTAATCCCTGGTCCACCGCCCCGTGGCCCCGCAGGGGAGGGCCAGTCCGGTCTGGGTGACGGGCAGGCCCAGCTCGTCGGAGGCGGTGCGTCCGCCGAACCGCTTGGAGATCAGCGTCTCCAGGACATATGTGGCCACGCTGGGGGCCAGGCCGGTGGTGTAGGAGTTGAGGATCACGAACAGCGGGTCGTCGGACAGTACTCCGGACACCAGCTCCACAAAGGGGTAGAGGTTTTCCTCCAGCTTCCACACCTCGCCGGTGGGGCCCCGGCCGTAGGAGGGGGGGTCCATGATGACGGCGTCGTACCGCCGGCCCCGGCGGATCTCCCGCTCCACGAATTTGGCGCAGTCGTCCACGATCCAGCGGATTGGGGCGTCCTCCAGGCCGGAGCTTTTGGCGTTCTCCCTGGCCCACTGGACCATCCCTTTCGCGGCGTCCACGTGGCACACCGAAGCCCCGGCGGCGGCGCAGGCCACTGTGGCCCCGCCTGTGTAGGCGAAGAGGTTCAGCACGCTCACCGGCCGGCCGGCGCGTTTGATTTGCTCCATGGCGAAATCCCAGTTGGCCGCCTGCTCGGGGAAGAGCCCGGTGTGCTTGAAGTTCATGGGCTTGACGTTGAAGGTCAGCGCCCCGTAGCCCACCGTCCACCGCTCCGGCATGGAGCGGTTCTGCCACTGTCCGCCCCCGGTGGAGGAGCGGGCGTACCGCCCGGCGTTGCGCTGCCAGCCGGGGTGGGAGCGGGGGGTGCTCCAGATGGCCTGGGGGTCGGGCCGGACCAGCAGCTGGCCCCCCCAGCGCTCCAGCTTCTCCCCCCGGCCGCAGTCAATCAGCTCATAATCGGTCCACTTGTCGGACAGCCACATAAAATTCCGTCCCTTCCCGGCAGTAAAATTGCTGCAAGTTTTAGAGTCTGTTTTAAAACCGTCAAAACGCCCAAACGGCAAAGCTTTTGCCCTCATACTGCCCCAATTTTCCTTGAAATTCTCCCAGGGTTCCCGCGAAAAATTGTGCTTGTCTGATGTCAAAATCTTTCACCGTTGGGCATATTTCCATTTTCAAACGGCGCTTAAGCAGTATATCATTTTCAGAGCCTGCCGTCAAGAAAAGCGGCCAGTGGTCATAAATACTCCACTAGCCGCCCCTTTTATTTGCCGCTGTTTTCTATAAGATAGGAATTTTCAAGGTGCTGTGCATCTTCGTTAAACTGTCCGACAACTGTTATGAAATCGCCTAGGTGCAAATCTACCAAGTCATCTTCTTCGACAAAGTAAACAAAAAAAGCACTTGATGCAAATACTGTTTTATCATCAATGCGTTCTAATTCTTCTTTAGTGAAAAATGCTTTATCTTGATACCATTTCATTTGTACCTCGCTAACATCACCGCGGATATTAGTAACATAGCCGCTTATAGTACAAGCGGCCCCACCGTATTCTTTTTTCACAGCCGCTGAGTTTTCTACGAACGCTATTGAGTATTCTTTCAAATCGACTTCAATGGCATCCTTTCGTAAATCTTCTTTTGTTGGTGTTTTGCTGCCACAGGCCGCCACGGAGAGAGCCAGGGCTGCCGCCAGCATGAGCGCGAGTAGTTTTTTCATTGTTTCTAAACCTCCATCTAAATTTTGTTGTTTTATGGGTGCAAGTTCCATGAAGGAATGGTAACACATAAAATGACTTGTGTCAATCCCGTGGCGGGATTTTAACAAGGTTTAATGCTTGTATCTGCCCTCATAAAATCAGAGTGGAGGTGATAGGCGTGAAACAAAAATATAAACCGCTGTATGAAAAATTTGGCCTGAATGTGGTGTACTATCGTAAAAGAAAGAAACTGACACAATTACAGCTGGCGGAACTGGTAGACATTGATCGGAGCCATATAAGCGCGATAGAATTAGGAAATGTAGGGGTATCATTTGATGTAATATTTAAAATGTGCGAAGTTTTGGATATAGAGCCTAAAAACCTGTTCGATTTTAGAGAGTAGGGACGCTTTAGAAACTCAAGATAACCAGCAAATAATGAATACAAGGATTTTGCGGGAACCTGGCGGAAATGATTGTATTTTCCGGCAAGCTGTGTTAAAATGCCCAAGAGAATGACAAGAGAGGTGCGCGACAATGGACCATCCTTTTCGCTCCGCCGCGGTGGGCGGATTTAACCGGCAGGACGTACTGGCCTATTTAGAGGAGCGGGCCAAGCTGGCCGCCCAGGCCGAGCAGAAGCTCCAGGACCAGCTGGACGAGGTGAACCATCAGGCGGAGGCGCTCCGCCGGGAGAGGGACGGCCTGCGCTGTGAACTGGAGGAAACCCGGCGGGAGCTGGAGGCGGCCCGCCAGCGCCGGGACAGCCTGTCCGCCCAGCTGGAGCAGAGGGGCCGGGAGCTGTCCGCCTGTCAGGAACGGGCCGAGGGGGCGGAGCGTGAGCTGGAGAAGGCCCGGGGGGAGCGGGATGAAGCCCGGGGGAGGCTGGCCTCCGTCACCCCCGACGCCCAGGCCTATGTCCAGCTGAAGGAGCGCACCGCCGGGGTGGAGCTGGAGGCCCACCGCCGGGCCCAGGCCGTCCAGGAGAAGGCGGAGTACGACGCCCAGCGGCTGCGCCGCCAGGTGAACCAGTGGCTCCAGCGGCTGGAACAGGAGTACGAAGGCCTGCGCGGCCAGGTGGAGGCGACCGTCTCCCACGCCGCCAGCCAGCTGGAGCAGGCGGGCGGCTATCTGGGCCAGGTGGTCAGCCTGATGGGGGAGCAGGAGGCGGCCTTGGAGGGGCTGGCCCGGGCCTACAATGAGGCTGACCCCACACGGGTGGAGGCCCCCCTGCCCCTTCCGGAGGAGTGAACCCAGCGGCCCGCCGGCTGTACCGGCGGGCCGTTTTCGCGGGCGGCTGGGGGAAAACAAATATTCGGGAAAAATCTGAAAAACCTATATGCTTTTTTTTAAGATTGTGTTATAGTGATAAATACCGCTATTATGCTGTAGCTGAACAAGAGGGATCTATAGCAATCTTCTAACATTACCAGCAGTGATTTTGTAGGGGCGGGTATTACCCGCCCGTCCGGAAGGGCTGTGCCGCGTTACCTTGCGGGCGGATGATATCCGCCCCTACTGAGTGTTACGCATTTTGACGATTGCTATAGAAGCTGTACCAACAGCCTTGGTACGTACAGCTTCTTAATGAAAGGAGCGGACGCCGTGAACCGGAAGTGGATCATGCTGATACTGCCTGTGCTTTTGCTGCTGAGCGGCTGTCTGTTCCGCTCCCCGGACGACCTGTACCGCCAGCCGGAGAAGTCCATGGGATATGAACAGCTCAACGCCGCCATCCGCGCGGTGCGGGTGGGCCTGGAGGCGGAGTTCGGCGTCCAGGTGGAGGACGCCTCCATCATGTCCGGGGACAACACCGCCAATATCCAGCTCCAGGACCTGGACGGGGACGGCGAGCGGGAGAGCGCGGTGACCTTCCTGCGGATGCCGGGCATTGAGAAGCCCATCCGAATCTACATCTTCACCCAGCTGGAGGAGGAGTATGTGGTCACCGGCGTGGTAGAGGGCGAGGGCAGCGCCATCTACGCCATCGACTACGCCCAGATCAACGGCGAAGGGCGCAAGGAGCTGGTGGTCAACTGGCAGATCAACACCGGCGCCTATCAGCTGGGGGTGTATACCCTGGACGAGGTGGGGCTGGAGGGCGGAGGGGCCGGAGTGGAGGCCGCCGCCTTTAACCGAAACATGAGCCGGAGCGATTTGACGGGGGCGGAGCTGCTTCTTACCCGGTGCAGTGTGGCCACCGACAGCTCCAGCGGCTGCCGCCTGCTGGATATGGACCGGGATACCCGCACCGAGGTGCTGGTCACCCGGATGGATGCCAGCGGGCTGAGCAGCCAGGTGGAGCTCTACGGCTGGGAGGACGGGGCGCTGGAGCCGGTGGCGCTGGCGGAGCTGTCCACCGGGATCACGGCGATCAACCGCATTCGGACCAACCGCCTGGCGGGGGAGTACGACCAGCCGGCCGTCTACATCACCAGCACCCTGGCGGACGGCAGCCGGGCCATTGACGTGGTGGCCTATGTGGACGGAACATTTACCAACGCCGCCCTGGGCGACGGGGGGGCCAGCCGGGAGATTATTCAGGGCTATACGGAGATCAACCCCTCCGACATCAACCGGGACGGGGTGGCGGAGCTGCCCTCGCCCTATCAGCTGCCCACATACGGAGACAACCCATCCAGCAATTTCTGGCTGATTGACTGGGCCCAGTACGACGAGCGGGGCTACCGGAACCACGTGCTGACCACCTACCACAACGCCAGCGACGGCTGGTATCTGGAAATTCCCGAGGGCTGGCGGGACCAGATCACCATCTCCCGCAACGACCAGGTCACCGGACGCCGGGAAGTGGTGTTTTCCCACTGGCTGAGGGGGGAGCAGGAGCCGGAGCCCTTCCTCAGCATCTACCGGATGGCCAGCAACCGCAGCTCCAGGCTGGAGGACAGCTGGACGGTCCTTCGGGAGGACGAAAATGTGATTTACGCCGCCCTCTTCCACCGGAGCAAATGGGACTGCGGCCTGGACGAGATGGACCTGCTGGAGCGGTTCAACACCATCCAGAGAAGCTGGTATAACGAGTAAAAGGAGATACGATATGCGCAAGGTATTGGTCCTGGAGGACGAGGAAAATATTCGCAGCTTTGTGGTCATCAACCTGAAGCGGGCGGGCTACCAGACCGTGGAGGCGGGCACCGGCGAGGAGGCGCTGGAGGTGGTGAAGGCCAACCCGGATATCAAGGTCGCCCTGCTGGACATCATGCTGCCCGGAATCGACGGCTTTGAGGTCTGCCGCCGGCTGAGGAGCATGGACAGCAAGATCGGCATTATCATGCTCACCGCCCGGACCCAGGAGATGGACAAGGTGACCGGCCTGATGACCGGGGCGGACGACTACGTGACCAAGCCCTTTTCCCCCGCCGAGCTCACCGCCCGGGTGGACGCCCTGTTCCGCCGCACCGGGGGGGATGAGGCCTCCCTGTCTCCGGACGAGATCAACGACCCGCCCTTTCTGCTGAACACCCGCAACCGCACACTGGAAAAAAACGGCCAGCGGGTAAAGCTGACCCAGGTGGAGTACTCCATCGTCAAGCTGTTTATGGAGAATCCGGGAAAGGCCCTGTCCCGGGAGGAGATTCTGGATACCGTTTGGGGCAAGGACTACTTCGGCGAGCTGAAAATCGTGGATGTGAACATCCGCCGGCTGCGGATCAAGATCGAGGACAACGCCCAGAAGCCCACCTTTGTCAATACCGTGTGGGGCTACGGGTATAAGTGGGGGGGCTGAAAAGGCTCCCTCAAAGAGGGAGCTGTCAGCCCACAGGGCTGACTGAGGGAGTTTTCCCTTGACGGACTCCCTCCGTCACGGCTTCGCCGTGCCACCTCCCTCTGAGAGGGAGGCTTTTGAGGAAAAGCTTTTGAAAGGCAGGTGAACGCGCAATGGCCAAGCCCACAAGATTAGAGGACCAGGTGAAAATCCGGGGCATCCGGCGGCGGTGGCTGATGAACAGCGTGGCTATTGTGCTGCTCATTCTGACGCTGGCGGTGGGCGCCTTCGCCGCCATGCTGTGGAGCTACTACTACGACGGCACGGCGGACGACCTGGAGCGCAAGGCCACCTCCTCCGCCAACGGCTTTCGGATGTACACCCGCTCTGACTACCGGGCGGCCGCCCAGCAGACGGTGAACAACTACGAGGACAAAAGCCGCCTGGAGCTGCAATTTTTAGACACCACCGGGGCGGTGCTCTTCTCCGGCAACGACCTGACCGCCGGCAGCACCCCCAGCACGCCGGACATCCAAAAGGCCCTGAACGAGCGCAGCGCCGGCCGCTGGGGCGGGCGGGACCCGGATACCGGGGAGCGCATCATGGCCGCCTCCAGCCCGGTGATTTACCAGGGGGATGTGGTGGGGGTGATCCGCTATGTCACCTCCCTGTCCGCCATCGACCGGCAGTTCACCTTCTCCATGACGGTAATTGCCGCCATCGCGCTGGCCATCTTCGCCATGGTCTATTTTTCCAACCTCTACTTTGTCCGCTCCATCGTGGAGCCCCTGGCCGGCATCACCGAGATTGCCCAGGTCATCGCCGACGGCAGCTACGGCGTCCAGATCGAGAAGAAGTTCGACGACGAGATCGGCGAGCTCACCGACGCCATCAACGACATGTCCATGAAGATTGCCCAGGCGGAGAAAACCCAGAGCGAGTTTATCTCCTCCGTCTCCCACGAGCTGCGCACCCCCCTCACCGCCATCACCGGCTGGGCGGAGACGATCCAGAACGGGGAGTGCCGCTCCGCCGCCGACATCCGCAAGGGCATGTCCATCATTGTCTCCGAGTCAAAGCGGCTGGGCAACATGGTGGAGGAGCTGCTGGAGTTCTCCCGCATTGAGGACGGCCGGTTTACCCTGTCGGTGGAGCCCCTGGACCTGAAAGCGGAGCTGGAGGACGCCGTCTATACCTACACCGAGTTCTTCGGCAAGGAGGGCATCACCCTGAACTACTCCGACGGCCCGGAGGAGATGATCCCCATCTCCGGCGACCCGGAGCGGCTGCGGCAGGTGTTCTGCAACCTGCTGGACAACGCCGCCAAGCACGGCGGCGCGGGAAAACGGATCGACGTCTCCCTCTTCCAGGAGGGGGCGGAGGGTGTGATCCGCGTTCGGGACTACGGCCCCGGCGCCCCCCAGGGGGAGCTGCCGTTCCTGAAAAATAAATTCTACAAGGGCAGCTCCAAGGCCCGGGGCTCGGGCATCGGCCTGGCCGTGTGCGAGGAGATCGTCACCCGCCACGAGGGGGAGCTGGAGGTGGGCAACGCCGAGGGGGGCGGATTCCTGGTCACCATCCGGCTTCCGGTTGAAAATTAGGACCGGGTCTGGTAGAATGAATATTAGGCGCCGTTTGAAAAATGGAAACATGCCCAACGGCGAAAGATTTTGACATTTTTCAAACAAGCCCTAGGCCTCCCTCCTTGAGGGAGGTGGCACGGCGAAGCCGTGACGGAGGGAGTCCGTTATTCGGAAAACTCCCT
>JAAWNI010000009.1 GCA_022798855.1 Lawsonibacter sp.
ACGCAGGAATACTGGATGTATTTCAAGGAAAATTGGCAAAGCATGGCGGAAAAAGAGCCGGCGTTTGGGCATGTTGGCATTTTTCAAACAAGCCCTAGGCATTGCTGAAAATGGAAGGAGCGCGGCGCCCATCGCCGCACCGCCATGTTCAAACGGGCCATATAAGGAAGGAGAGAGCCTTATGAGAGAACTGACCCCTCAGCTGATCCATTCCCTCAAGCACTATTCCAAGGAGGACCTTACAAAGGACCTGGTTTCCGGGGTGATCGTGGCCATCATCGCCCTGCCCCTGTCCATCGCCCTGGCCCTGGCTTCCGGGGTGGCCCCGGAGCAGGGGCTGTATACCGCCATTGTGGCCGGCTTCCTCATCTCCGCCCTGGGCGGGAGCAAGGTGCAGATTGCAGGGCCTACAGCGGCGTTTGCCACCATTGTGGCGGGCATCGTGGCGAAAAACGGCATGGAGGGCCTGGCGGTGGCCACCATCCTGGCGGGGGTCATGCTGGTGCTGATGGGGGTGCTGCGCATGGGCAGCATGATTAAATTCATCCCCTACACCATCACCACCGGCTTTACCGCCGGCATCGCGGTGACCATCCTCATTGGACAGCTGAAGGACTTCTTCGGCCTCACCTTTACCCGCTCCCCGGTGGAGACCTTGGAGAAGGTGGAGGAGGTGGCCCACACCTTCCACACCGCCAACTGGACCGCCGTGGGGGTGGGCGTCCTGGCCCTGGCCATCCTGATTGTCTGGCCCAGGATTTTTCAGAAAATACCCGCCTCCCTCATTGCCGTTGTGGCCACAGCGGGAGCCGTGAAGCTGCTCTCCCTGCCGGTCAATACCATCGGCGACCTGTACACAATTTCCAGCGACCTGCCCCGGCTCAGCCTGCCCGGCCTGTCCTACGACACGGTGGCCGCGGTGCTGCCCGACGCCTTTACCATCGCTGTGCTGGCGGCCATTGAGTCGCTGCTGTCCGCCGTGGTGGCTGACGAGATGATCGGCTCCCGGCACAACTCCAACATGGAGCTGGTGGCCCAGGGGGTGGGCAACGCCGCTTCCGCCCTCTTTGGAGGGATTCCCGCCACCGGGGCCATCGCCCGGACGGCGGCCAACATCAAAAACGGCGGCCGGTCCCCCGTCGCGGGGATGGTCCACGCCGGGGTCCTGCTGCTGGTGCTGGTGCTGCTCATGCCCTACGCCGCCCTGATCCCCATGCCCTGCATCGCCGCCATCCTGTTCCAGGTGGCCTACAACATGAGCGGCTGGCGCACCGTGGTCCAGGTGGTGGAGCACTCCCCCAAGAGCGACGTGGCCGTGCTGGCTGCCACCTTCCTGCTCACCGTGGTCTTTGACCTGGTAGTGGCCATCGCGGTGGGGCTGTCGCTGGCCTGCCTGCTGTTCATGAAGCGGATGGCCGACGTGGCCGTGGTGAAGGAGTGGGACTACGTGGAGGACACCGGGGACGGACAGGGCCGGCTGAAGCCCGTGCCGCCCCATGTGATGGTCTTTGAGATATCCGGCCCCATGTTCTTCGGCGCGGCGGACAAGATTCCCCACATAGAGCGGAACACCGGCCGGAACGTGCTGATCCTGCGGATGCGCTCCGTCCCCGCCATGGACATTACCGCCCTGAACGGCCTGCGCCGGCTCTGGCACGAGTGCCAGGACAAGGGGATTAAGGTGCTGTTCTCCCATGTGAACGAGCAGCCTATGTCGGTGTTTCAGAAGTCCGGCATGTACGGCCTGGTGGGGGAGGACAGCTTCGCCCCCAACATTGACGCCGCCCTGGACCGGGCGGCGGAGATCGGCGTATAGAATAGAAACCCTTCGGCTAGGCGCTGTTTGAAAGCGGAAGGATTTCGTCCGCTCGTAACGCGCCTGGGCTTCCGCGATATAGACCTTTTGCGCATGTGCCGCCTGGGCCAGCGATTGCAGCTCCGCCTGGGCCTGGAAGCCCAGGCAGAGATGGCGGTATGCGTACAGGGTGCACAGCAGCGCCGCCAAACCCATCACTTGCAGGAGCAGCAGCGTACTGTGCCTTCCGACTTCCTCCAGAGAGGCAATGGGGGCAAAAAAGCTGTAGGCAGTCTCGAGAATATACAATTCCGACGCGAAGAAAAACAGTCCGGGAAACAGCAGGAGTCCGATATAGGGCGTCTGGCCGTCCTCCCTCCAGTCCAGGAATCTGCACACTGCGCGGCAACAGCAGAAACACTGAATGAAAAAAACGATTTGCGCCGCTAAAAGCAACGGATACAGCAGAGAATTTCCGATAAATTCAGGGAAAACCATTGATTCCAGCGAATTAAGGATTCCAAAGGAAAGCTGTGAAATATAGCACGCCAGCACGGAGGCCAGCCAGGACACGGACGGCTGATTCCTCTCTCCTTCATGTGGCGCAAAAGGGCCTGGGTCAGCTCCCGCTCCCGCAGCCGGGAGGCGGGGATGCGCTCCCCCTGGGGCAGCAGGACCTGCCCGTCCCGGCACCCGCGCACATAGTCCAGGTTGACCAGATAGCTCCGGTGGCACTTGAAAAAGCGCCTGTCTACCCGCCGCTCCAGGTCCTCCAGCTTGTTGTAATAGTCGCTTATTGTCCCATCATTTTTGTGGAAATAGACTTTCCGACCCAGCACCTCGCAGTATACAATGTCCGAGAGGAGAACCACCTCACAGCCGCCAGCCCCCTCCAGCAGGGCGCGGCCATTGGGAAAATGGCTGACAGAGTAGTCAGCCATTGATTTTTCTTTCATATAGTCCGCAAGCTGGCCAGCGAGCTCCTGGGCCATGCGGGGTTCATCGTCGCAGATTGCGAATTTTATCATATTTACCACCACGTTTTTCTGTCAGTCTACCAGATCGACAAAAAGGGAAACAACCCCCGATGTCATGAAATGTTCCCACTCAAAAGGCCAGCAGAGCAGCCGCTCCGCTGGCCTCATGCCCCGCTCCAGGCTACACGTCTCGGAAGGATAATCTAATTTCCAGCCTGCCGCCGGATATCTCAGCGGACACCCGCCCGTCCATCCGTTCCATCAGCTCCCGCACAATGGAAAGGCCCAGACCGGCCCCGCCCTTTGCCCGGGCGGGGCTGCTCTGATAGAAGCGGTCGAACAGGTGCTCCGGGTCCGGGCTGGGGCCGGGAGGGAGCTCATTGGAAAAGCAAATCCCCCCGCCCCCGCCGGAGACGGCCAGCCCCCCGCCGCCGTGGCGCAGGGCGTTGGCGATCAGGTTCCGGTATACCCGGCCCAGGGCTTCCGGGCTGGCCCAAATCGTCATGTCCTCCCGGTCAAACCGCAGCTCCGGCTCCACCCCAGCCGCCTCCAGCTGAGGGTAAAACTCCGCCAGCGCGTCCCACAGGGGCGGCAGGGCCGCCATTTCTCCGCATTCCAGCGGCAAAGAGCCGCCCTGCAATCGGGTATAGAGGAACAGCTCCTCCAACAACTCCTCCAGCTCCTCCAGCCGCATGCCCACGATGGCCAGATACTCCGCCTGGCGGTCCGGCTCCCCCTCCAGCAGCTGCAGGTAGCCCATGGCCCCGGCCAGAGGGGTGCGGATGTCGTGGGAGATGCAGGCCATGGTGTATTTCAGCTCCCGCTCCCGCTCCTGAGTCTCCAGGCGGAGCCGCCGCCCCTCCTCCAGCCGGGCGTTCACCGCCCGGCACAGCCGCCGGGGGGCCGCGCCGGACATCCGAACCGTCAGGCGCAGGTTGCTCTCCGCCGGAGCCTCCTCCAGGATTTGGGCCATCTCCAGCATTTGGGCGCGGTAGGACCACAGGCGGACAGCCGCGATTATCAGGGCGGCAAGGGCCAGAATCAGGGCGGACAGCATGGCAATTCCTCCTTAAATATCCCGTTTCTCCATAAACAGCAGGCTCCCCACGCCGTAAACGGCCGCCCAGGCGGCGGCGCAGGCCAGAACCACCCACCCCTGGGTTATGCCGCTCTGAGGTACATAGACGCCTTTTACCATAGAATAGAGGAAAAATTGCTCCAGGGGAGGCCAGCACAGCAGCCTTCCCAGCATCCCCACAAAAGCGACCGTCAGCCCGCTCCCGGCTACCAGGGACAGAATGATGCCCAAGGTAGTGCTTCTTGTCAACAGGACCAAAGCCAGGGCCATCAGGGCGAAGGCCCAGTGGGGCAGCCACATCCAAAGGATATACCGCCAAATCTGTGAGATGGAGTCCTGCGCCGGGTACATGTGGATCAGCACGGGGAACAACAGCATCAGCAGGGCGGATAAAACGGTAATGATCCCACTGTAAATGCCTGCCAGAGCAACCTTTGAAAGGACATAATCCCGGCGGCGAGGATTGATACGACAGATATTTTTAATAAATCCGCTGGAAAAATCACCATTTACAAACAATGTCATTCCAATCCCGGTCATGACCAGCAAAAAGCCGCCGCCCAAGCTTTCGTGTATGAAGTCCAGCTGTGACATATTTTGGATATACTCGCTCATCATGCGGTCGGACTCGTCGACCTCCGCCCCCTGTTCCTCCATAGCGTCCAGGGTTTCCGGGTCGGAGAGGGATTGGGCCATAATGGTCACCAGAATCAGCAAAACAGCCGTCACACTCAGAATAATATAAAAGCTCCGGCTTTTGAACAGCCGCCGCAAATCCATACGCAGCATATTAAACATAATCCTTTCCTCCCATCCGCTCTAAAAAATAGCCCTCCAGGTCCTGCCGGTGCAGGCCCAATTCCTCTATGGCAATCCCCGCCTGGGTGAGGGCCTGCCCTACCGCCTTGGCGTCCACCGCTTCATAAATCCGAATCTCGCCCTCCGGACGCATCTCCCAGCGGGTGAGCTGGAGCTCCCGCTCCAGCAGGACCGCCGCCTTCTGGGGCTGGTCCGCCCGCAGGTGCAGGTAGTCGGTGCATTTCTGCTCCAGCTCGGCGGCGGTGATCTGCTCCACCATCCGGCCCTCCTGGATGATGCCGTACCGGGTGGCTATTTTGCTCAGCTCCCCCAGGATGTGCGAGCTGACCAAGATGGTAAGGCCCCGCTCCCGGTTCAGGCGCAGGAGGAGCTCCCGCATTTCCCGGATGCCCTCCGGGTCCAGGCCGTTGATGGGCTCATCCAGCAGGAGAAGGTCCGGCCCGCCCAGAAGGGCCAGACCAACCCCCAGCCGCTGCTTCATGCCCATGGAGTAGTGGCGCACCGGCTTTTTCTCCCTGGGGGGCAGGCCAACCGTCTTTAAAATCTCCTCCACCTGCCGCTCCGGGCTGTCCAGCCCCAGCAGGGCGGCACAGAGCCGCAGATTCTCCCGCCCGCTCAGGTCGGGGTAGAGCCCCGGCTGTTCGATGAGGGCACCCACCCGGCGGCGGGCCACCGAGTCCCGGACCGGCTTGCCGAAAATCAGCGCCTCCCCCTGGGTGGGCCGGGCCAGCCCGCACAGGAGCTTCAATGTGGTGGACTTGCCCGCGCCGTTCTGGCCGATGAAGCCGTAGATGTCCCCCTGCTCCACCCGCAGGTCCAAGTGGTCCACCGCCCACCTGTCCTTGTAGCGTTTGGACAGGTCCGTTGTCTGTATCACTGCCATAGGAAAACCTCCTTTTTTGTTTGCGGGTTCAGTCTAACAGGCAAGTGCCCAAACATCGCAAAGGAAAGGTAAAGAAAGTATAAAGTTTACATGTTGTCACGCTTCCGCCAGCTTGAACCCAATCCCCCACACAGTCTGGATGTAGCTGTCGGTTCCGCTGGGCCGGAGCTTGGCCCGGATGTTGCTGATATGGACGGTGATGGTCTTGTCCTCCACGGCATACTCCTCCTGCCAGACCGCTTCGTAGATCTGCTGCTTGGTAAAGACCCGCTTGGGCCGGCTCGCCAGCAGCTCCACGATTTTGAACTCGTGGGCGGTGAGGTTGACCGGCTGTCCGGCGGCGGTGAGGGTCATCTCCTCCAGGTTCAGCACCCAGTCCCGGCAGCGCAGAAGCGCCTGGGCGGGGGCGGCGCTGGCGTGGCGCAGCTGGACCAGTATCCTGGCCCACAGCTCCTCCAGCTGGTAGGGCTTGGTGAGGTAGTCGTCCGCCCCCAGGCCCAGCAGCTCCACCTTGTCGGACAGCTCGGTCTTGGCGGACAGGACAATCACCGGCGTCCGGCTGGTCCTGCGTATCTCCTCGATCAGCCCTCCGCCGGACAGCCCCGGGAGCATCAGGTCCACCAATAACAGGTCGACGCCCCCCGCCTGCCACAGCAGGCGGCCCTCGGTGCCGGAAAAGGCCTGGACGCACTGGCAGCCCTGGCGGCGCAGGTACGCGGCGGTGGAGTTGTTGATGTCGGTGTCGTCTTCAACGATCAGAATACAGGGCATGGGACGGCCTCCTCAGTCTTTTTTGCAAATTATACTCCAGCGGCGGGATTCTTTCAAATACTTTCCGGGCAAAATATTTCAACCGCATATGGCGGGCGGCGGTTTTATAGCAATCATCAGAATTGCTGGCAAATGTAGGGCGGGACGACCTTGGCCCACCGTCCTGCCGCAAACGGCGCGCCGGGTCGTCGCGCCCTACGGAGCGCCTTTGTAAGCAATTTTGGATCCTGCTATAGTTGTCTTCCGGCGGCTTTGGTGGTATACTGAAAATACGGTCTATAAAAACAGCGGACGAAAATGGATATATAGGAGGAACATCACAATGGCAGTTTTATCCGAGCTGGAGCCCAAGCGCGTCTTTGACTACTTTGAAAAGCTGTGCTCCGTCCCCCACGGCAGCCACAACACCAAGCGGATCAGCGACCTGTGCGTTGCCTTTGCCCAGGAGCTGGGCCTGAAATACCGCCAGGACGAGGCCAACAACGTGGTGATCTGGAAGGACGCCGCCCCCGGCTATGAGAAGGCGGTCCCGGTCATCCTCCAGGGGCACATCGACATGGTGTGCGTCAAGACGGAGGACTGCCCCAAGGACATGGCGGAGGAGGGTCTGGACCTGGCCACCGACGGGGAGTGGGTCTGGGCGGACAAGACCTCTCTGGGCGGGGACAACGGCATCGCCGTGGCCATGATCCTGGCCATCCTGGCCGACAAAAGCCTGCCCCACCCACCTCTGGAAGCGGTGTTCACTGTGGACGAGGAGGTGGGCATGGACGGGGCCTTTGCCCTGGACTGCTCCGACTTGAAGGGGAAGAAGCTGGTCAACCTGGACTCGGAGGAGGAGGGGGTCTTCACCGTCTCCTGCGCCGGGGGGCTGCGCCTGGACTGCTTCCTGGCCGGGGAGCGGTCGCCGCTCCACGGGGAGGTGGGCTACCAGGTAGAGCTGTCCGGCCTGCTGGGCGGCCACTCCGGCGCTGAGATACACAAGGGCCGGGCTTCCGCCAACCACGTGATGGGCCGGGTGCTGTACAGCGCCATGGAGCGGGCGGACGGCCTGCGCCTGGCCGACATCCGGGGGGGCCGGTTTGACAACGTGATCTGCTCCAGCAACCGGGCGGAAGTGGCCGTGCCGGAGGAGCAGGCGGAGGACTTTGAAGCCTTCATCGCGGAATTTGACGCCGTGCTGAAAAACGAGTACGCCGGGGTGGACGACGGCATCACCCTGTCCTGCCGCCGGACGCAGCTGGACAGCGCCCTGTCCCAGAAGGTCACCTTCCGCATGCTCCGGGTGCTGCTGGTGCTGCCCCAGGGGGTCCAGGCCATGAACGTGGACTTCCCCGGCCTGGTGCAGACCTCCCTGAACCTGGGGGCCATCGGCGTCGAGGCGGACGGGCTCCATTTCAGCATCTCGGTCCGGTCCTGCATCGCGTCCCAGAAGGCCATGGTGGCCCAGAAGGTGCGGGCCATCGTAACCAGCGCCAGGGGGACGGTGCTGGAGCGGAGCGCCTACCCCGGCTGGCAGTACGCCAGGGAGTCGGTGCTGCGGGAGGACGTCCTGGCGGCCTGGAAGGCGGTGAGCGGGAAGGAGGGCCGGATCGAAGCCACCCACGGCGGCCTGGAGTGCGGCCTGTTCATCGAGAAAATCCCCGGCCTGGACGCGGTGTCCCTGGGCCCGGAGCTCCACGACGTCCACTCGGTAAAAGAGAAGCTGAGCGTCCCCTCCACCAAGCTGGTGTATGAGATGGCCCTGGAGCTGCTGAAACGGAGCAGATAAGAACGGAGGGTTCTGCCTGGTTCTGCCTGGTTCTGGCTGTCCCTGGCCCCGCCGCCCCAGGAGGACACCCTGGCCAGCGCCGGGCCTGGGCGCTTCTGTCCGCCTGATTTGACGGGAAAATTGCAAAATTCCGTTCCAATGACGGGACAGCGGCCGTCAGGGCCGGAAAAACCCCCGCTGAACCGGAGAGTGGGACGGTTTTTGGAGAAAATAGACAGATTCACCGCCGCAATTTTGACGGAAAAATTGCAAAACAATCTTGTCACAGCCAGCGCGGTATGGTACAATACCGGAGGAAACAGCGGACAGACGGCTTTCTGCCCCGGCACGCCGGAGCGGGGCCGTAAAAACGAAAATATGATCGAGAGGAGACTACATACCATGAGCAGCTATGTTTATGAGACAGTCAAAGAGGAGTTTGAGCAGTGGAAGGGCCAGGGCCTGAAGCTGAATATGGCCCGGGGAAAGCCCAGCCTGGAGCAGCTGGAGCTGTCCCGGGGGCTGCTGACCGCGCTGGACTTTGACGACTGCGTGGCCGACGGGGTGGATGCCCGGAACTACGGCGAGCTGGCCGGAATGCCCTGCGCCCGGAGGTACTGGGCGGAGATGCTGGACGTAAAGCCCGAGCAGTGCTTTGTGGGCGGCAATTCCAGCCTGAATATGATGTATGACCTGGTGGCCAAGGCCTGGTCCAACGGCCTTCTCCACAGCGAGAAGCCCTGGTCCCAGGAGGAGAAGGTGAAGTTCTTGTGCCCCGTCCCCGGCTACGACCGGCACTTCCGGGTGACCGAGTCCTTCGGGATCGAGCTGATCGCCGTAAAGTGCGATGAGAACGGCCCCGACATGGACGAGGTGGAGCGGCTGGCCCAGGACCCCCAGGTGAAGGGCATCTGGTGCGTCCCCAAGTACTCCAACCCCGACGGCTTTATTTACTCCGACGAGGTGATCGGCCGCATCGCCGGCTTGAAGCCCGCCGCCCCCGACTTCGTGGTGATCTGGGACAACGCCTACTGCGTCCACGAGATCCGCGGGGATTACGTGCCCTTCCCCGACATTTTGAAGCTGTGCGCCGAGAAGGGGAACCCCGATCTGGTGTTTGAGTTCGCTTCCACCTCCAAGATCACCCTGCCAGGCTCCGGCATGGCGGTGATGGCGGCCAGCGAAGCCAACATCAAGCACATGAGCCAGCTGATGGACGCCCAGATGATCAGCTGCGACAAGCTGAACCAGCTGCGCCTGGTGCGGTTCCTGAAAGACAAGGCCCACACCCTGGAGCTGATGAAGAAGCACGGCGACGTGCTCCGCCCCCGGTTCGACGCCTTCCTGAACGCGCTGGAGGAGGAAATCAAGCCGCTGGGCATCGCCCGGTGGACCAACCCCAACGGCGGCTATTTCATCAGCCTGTACACCGCCCCCGGCTGCGCCAAGCGGACGGTGGCCCTGTGCAAGGAGGCCGGCCTGGTGATGACCGGCGCCGGCGCGGCCTACCCCTACGGCAACGACCCGGAGGACAGCCACATCCGCATCGCCCCCTCCTTCCCCGCCTTGAAGGACGTGGAGATGGCCGCCAAGGTCTTCTGCACCTGCCTGAAGCTGGCCACCCTGGAGAAGCAGGGCAAATAAACCCTCGATTCAAAGCCCGGATCCTCATACCGAGAATCCGGGCTTTCTTCTGTCAGGGCGTGGAGCTGAGGGCCGGCGCGGCGGAGCGCTTCCGGTGGTAGTGGAGCACCACCGCCCCGGCCATCACCGTGGACAGCAGCTCCGCAACGGGCGTCGCCAGCCACACCCCGGTGATGCCGCCCATCAGAACGGGCATCAGCTGGATGCTGGCGGCGGTAAACAGGAAGGACCGGGAGAAGGCCAGCAGGGCGGAAGCCCCGCCGTTGGACAGGGCGGTGAACATCCCGCTGGCGAACACGTTCAGCCCCACGAACAGCAGCGACAGGGAGCACAGGCGGTTTCCCGCCACCGCCAGCTGGTAGACGGGGCTGTCCGGCCGGGTGAAGATGCCCACCAGGGGCGGGGTGGCCAGAATGGAGGCGGCGGCGCACAGGACGGAAGCCCCGGCGATGAACCGGATGCTGAACCCGATGAGCCGGTCCAGCTTGTCGAAGTTTCGCTGTCCGTGGTAGTAGCTGATCATGGGGGCCACACTGTAGGCGTAGCCGATGAACAGGGCGCTGACGAACATCAGCACGTATGTAATAATGGTAATGGCGGCCACGCCGTCCTCCCCGGCGTATTTCAGCATCGCCATGTTGAACAGCAGGGTGGTGATGCCGGACACCAGAGAGGTGGCCAGCTCGGACAGGCCGTTGGTGGAGGCGTGGAAGAGCACGCCCCCCCGGAAGACCGGCCTTTGGAAGTGGAGCAGGCTGTCCTTCCGGCGGAACACCAGAAGGCCCACCGCCGCCGTGATGGAGTAGCCCAATCCGGTGGCGATGGCCGCCCCCTGGATGCCCAGGTCCAGCAGGCCGATGAGGGCGTAGTCCAGCGCGATGTTGGCCGCCCCGCCCGCCACGGTGCAGGCCAGAGACAGCTTCGACCGGTCGGCGGCGATCAGGTAGAGGGAGAAGTTGTACATCAGCAGGATGGGGATGGTAAAGACCAGATAGCCGCTCAGGTAGTCATGGCAGTAGGCAAACACCCGGGGGGAGAGCCCCATGGCCCCCAGCAGGCCGTCCATAAAGGCGTAGCCCAGCGCCATCATCACCGCCCCCACCACCGCGTTGGTGAGGATCAGCAGGGTGAAGTCCTGGCAGGCCTCCGGCTCCCGGCCCTCCCCCATTTTCTTCATCACCACGGCGCTGCCCCCGGCGGCCAGCATCCCGGACACCGCCGTGATCAGGCCGATGGCGGGGGCGGTGAGGTTGATGGCGGACAGGGCGTCGGTGCCGATCAGGTTGGAGACGAACAGCCCGTCCACCATGGTGTAGAAGGTGTTGAACACCGTCATAACGATGGTGGGGAGGGCGAAGCGCAGAATGTTCCTGCCCGTGGCGGGCAGATGGTAAGAGTCAAGCTTGTCCATAATAACCTCCGTTCTGCAGGGGCCGGCGGCTCGGCGGCCCGAACCCACGGCGCGCTGAGCCGCACCCTACAGCATATTTCTACAACATATTTTAATTTCTCCAGTCGATGTCCTGGCCGTCTCCCAGGTCAAAATACTGTGCACCATTCCCACGCTCCGGAAGCCGGACGGCGGAGATGCGCCGGTTTTGCGCGGGGGCGAAGTAATACACGCCGCTCTCAGCGCACATGACGCTGGTGCAGAGGGTCTGCTCATAGGCGTCGTAATCCGGGTCGGCCTTGGCCAGCCCCTCGGGGATGTCCACCGGGGCGAAGGCCCGGAACATCCGGGAGACGCCGTCCAGCTCGTCCCCGCCCAGGACGGCGAATTCCTTCATAAAGGCCAGCCGCACAAAGCGGGAAGGGGAGGCGTAGCCCCCCGGCAGTCCCTCGCCGCCCCCCAGCCGCTCGCCGAACGCCCGAATTTCGTGGCCGGCCACGGTGCGGGGCGCTTTGGGCAGGTTGGTGACACCCACGAAGTTGCGCAGGTTGGTCCGGTGCCACCGGTAGCTGGGGCTGTTGGCCAGCACACCGATGGTGTCCCGGTGGATGGACAGGCCCCCCTCATCCGGCTCGATGATGGCGGCTTCCCCCGTCCTGTCACTGAGGATATAGTGGGCGGGCAGGGGCTTGCCCTGGATGGGCTGGTCCACCAGGGTAATCCGCCCCAGGGCTTCCACCGCTTCCGCCACGCCGGCGCTCTGGCTGAGCAGCCAGGCCAGCAGGCGGCCGGGGTGGACGGCGGTCCTGTCCGGCCCAGCCGCCTGCTCATAGACGGCGTACTCCGGATAGTGGAGGAGCGCCCCCATCAGCCCGGCGGAGTTCACCCCGTCCACCAGAATGGGCTCCCCAAAGCCCAGCACCGCCATGCCGGTATAGCCGTACCGGCCGGGGACGCCCCCCTCCGGCCCCAGCCCCGGGGCGCACGGCTCCCCCTGGGGGACGCCGATAACCCGGTTTGCCGCCAGGTCCCCAAATTGGTCGTAGGTCCGGCCCAAAAGGTGAAGGCCGTTTTTTGTCTTCCAGGAAAAACTGCTGCATCCAAAATCCATATAAAAAACCTCCTGATTGCTCCCGGCCTGGCCCTGTGCTTCTCCCGCAAGGCGGAAGCATGGGCAGGGATCGGGAATTATTTTGCCCTGTGGACTTGCAATTATTTCTGACGGGGGGTATCATAAACCGTGTGGCCGCCACGCAGTCAAGAGGTATTTTTCATTTTTGGAGGAAATTTTTATGGACCGAAAAAAAGGGTGGCTGACCTCCGGCGGATTCGCCGCCCTGTGCGGCACGACGAAGGAGACGCTGCGCCACTACAAGGACGTGGGCCTGCTTCCGCCGGCCCACCAGGGGGAAAACGGCTACTTCTATTACGACGTGGAGCAGTTTTACGACTTCTACGCCATCTCCATCTTCCGCCAGACGGGGACGCCGCTGGAGGAGATACGCCGCTGCCTGCGGGGGCAGGACGCCGTTCAGACGCTGGCGCTGCTGGAGGGACAGCGGCGGCGTCTGGAGGAGGAGCGGAACACCCTGGAGCACATGAACTTTGTGCTGTCCAGCGCGGCGCAGAATCTGGGGTTCAGCTCCGGCCCGGACCTGGCCCCCCAGGTGGGGTGGTTTGAGGAGGAGCACCTGTTGGCCCTCCCGTCGGAGGAGCTGGAGCGGCTGACGGCCCCGGCGGCCAGCGAGGACGAGATGATGATTGCCGTGCTGGAGCGGTGCCAGGCCCTGAGCGTCCAATACGGCATCCAGACCGACTACCAGCTGGGCGCCATCCACCCCCGAAACAGCCAGGGGGAGCCGGGGGCGATCAGCCACCTCTACACCCGGATCAAAGGGAAAGCGGACCTCCCCTATTACATGGAGAAGCCCACCGGGCGGTATCTCTATCTCTGCTGCCGGGGGCGGTGGGACCTCTCCGAGGGCTATGAGGCCCTCCGGCGCCACATCCTGGAGCGGGGGCTGGACACCGTGGGGGATTTCTACGCCTGCGACCTGGCCGGCTTCATCCTCAGCGCCGTGGAGAAAAACGCGGCGTCCATGATCTCCGTCCGGCTTCTGGAAGAATCTGGATGACCGCCGGGGGCCGTTGGCGGAGTCGATGATTTTTGCACAAAAAATCGCTGAAAAAAGGCCAAAATATTCTGCGGGAAGGGCTTGCTTTCTTAGGAGGATTATACTAAAATATAGGGCAAGCGACTAGAGCTTGTTTGAAAAATGCCAAAATGCCCAAGCGGCATAACTTTTGCCCTCATGCTGCCCCAATTTTTCTTGAAATCCCCCCAGGATTCCCGCAGAAAATTGAGTTTGCCTGATGTCACCGCCGCCGCCGGTCATGCTTCCATTTTTCAAACGGCGCCTATACTGTCCGCCCTTTAGGGGCAAATTACCCCCGGCGAACCAGCCGCGCGGCTCCGGGAAACCCGCCGGGGAGCAATTTGGAGGTCGAAAAAACATGAGCAAGACTAGAAAAGTAGGTTTTACCGAAACCGTCCTGCGCGACGCGAACCAGTCCCTGATCGCCACCCGCCTGCCCTACAGCAAATTTGAGTCCATTCTGGAGACCATCGACAAGGCCGGCTACTATTCCGCCGAGGTCTGGGGTGGAGCCACCTTCGACGTCTGCCTGCGCTACCTGCAGGAGGACCCCTGGGAGCGGCTGCGGAAGATCCGCGCCAAAATGCCCAACACCAAGCTGCAGATGCTGCTGCGCGGCCAGAACATCCTGGGCTATAAGCACTACCCCGACGACGTGGTGCGCAAGTTCGTGGAGTACTCCATCAAGAACGGCATTGACATCATCCGTATTTTCGACGCCCTGAACGACGTGCGCAACCTGGAGGTCGCCGTGGATGAGGCGGTCAAGCGGGGCGGACACGCCTCCGGCACCATCTGCTTCACCACCAGCCCCGTCCACACCCTGGAGAAGAACGTCCAGATGGTGAAGGACCTGCAGAAGATGGGCGTCAAGTCCATCTGCATCAAGGACATGGCCGGCATCATGGGCCCCAAGGAGGCCTACGACCTGGTGTCCGCCATTAAGGACGCCGTCCCCGAGCTGCCTGTGGTCATCCATACCCACTGCACCACCGGCCTGGCCTTTATGACCTGCCTGAAAGCGGTGGAGGCCGGCGCCGACGTGCTGGACACCGCCATCTCCCCCATGTCCGGCGGCACCGCCCAGCCCGCCACCGAGACGCTGGCCTACGCCCTGCGCACCCTGGGCTATCAGGTGGACCTGGACGACAAGGTGCTCATCAAGATGGCCGACTACTTCAAGGGCGTCCGGGCCGACTTCATCAAGGACGGCACCCTGGACCCCATCTCCCTGACCACCGACACCCAGTGCCTGAACTACCAGATCCCCGGCGGCATGCTGTCCAACCTGATCTCCCAGCTGAAAATGATGAACGCCATCGACAAGCTGGACGAGGCCCTGGCCGAGACGCCCAAGGTCCGCGCCGACATGGGCTATCCCCCCCTGGTCACCCCCACCAGCCAGATGGTCGGCTCCCAGGCCGTGCAGAACGTGCTGGCCGGCGAGCGCTACAAGGTGGTGGGCAAGGAGATCAAGGCCTACTGCCGCGGCGAGTACGGCCGCACCCCCGCCCCCATCAACGCCGAGATCCAGAAGAAGATCCTGGGCGGCACCCCCGTGGTGGAGGGCCGCTTCGCCGACTCCCTGGCCCCCGAGTTTGAGAAGACCAAGAAGGAGCTGGGCGCCACCGCCAAGAGCGATGAGGACGTGCTGAGCTACATCGCCTTCCCCCAGGTCGCCATGGCCTTCTTCAAGGACCGTGAGGCCGGCTTCCCCAAGAAGGACGCCCCCAAGGCCGCCGCTCCCGCCGCCGCCAAGCCGGCTGACCTGCCCCCCGTGCCCGCCTGGCAGGGCCATGTGTACTACGCCAATGTGCCCGGCTCTGCGGCCAACGGCGCCACCTCCCGGCCCATCCAGCCCTTCGCCGCCAGCTATCAGCCCCCCCACCTGGTGATGGGCGGCCGGGACGGCTGCCCCGGCAACTACACCATTACCATCGACGGCAAGTCCTATCAGGTGAGTGTTGCCGCCGCTGACGGAGCGGCCCCCGCCCCCGCCGCGGCTCCTGTGGCTGCCGCTCCCGTTGCCGCCGCCCCTGTGGCCGCTCCGGCTCCTGCCGCCGCGCCCGCCCCGGCTCCGGCCCCCGCAGCCCCTGCCGCCGCCCCCGCAGCCGGCGAGACTGCCGTGAAGAGCCCCATGCCCGGCAACATCTTCAAGGTGGAGTGCCAGCCCGGCCAGGCCGTGAAGGCCGGCGATGTGCTCATCGTCCTGGAGGCCATGAAGATGGAGATTGAAGTCTCCGCCCCCGTGGACGGAACCGTCAAGGCCGTGGCCGCCTCCGTTGGCGCCGCCGTCAATACCGACGACCTGCTGGTCACCCTGGGCTAAATCGACAAATAAAACCTCCGGCGTCTGTTTCAGGACGCCGGAGGCTTGTTTTACCTGGGGGATGGAAACAGGCGGCCATCCATCGTGAATGGCCGCCTGAAAACTGGAATTTGTACTCTGTTATTACTGTGCCCGCGCCAATTTCTGGATGGCTTCCTCTTTTGTCGCGGTAAAAAAGATGTCTCTGCCCTGGTTGGACTCATAGATGAAGTCTTTCAGGGGCTTGCTGGTGTAGTGGGAGTAGTCGCCGTAGATGGCGGCTTTTATATGGTAATTGACAAATTTCTGGAGAATTTCCCCGGCGATGCCGGAGCTGAGGATGAAAAACTCCTCCCGAACCAGCTCCTTGGGCAGGGCGATCCGCTCCGCGCCAGTCTCATATTTCACGGACATAACCAGGTCCAGGGCGGACTGTGTGTCAGTAATGACTGCCTCGTCACTGGAAATGACCGCGATATCAATGCCATTTTTGTTGAGTATTTCGATGTTCATAAGTATCCTCCTGACTAAATTTGCGGTACAAATTCCAGCTAAAGGTGGATGTTAGCATATTTTTGCCACTTTGTCAATTCATACTGATGCCGGTTGTACGCTTGCCCCACAAATTCAGGAAACCCTTCGAATGTAGGGCAAGGGCTCTGCCCTTGCCTGATTCTATTCCTATCCTACACGATTCCCGCCCATCTCTTGTAAGATGAGGTGCCGGAAAAACGGGGCGGGACAGAGTCCGCCTCCGCAGCGCTGCTTTTGTTAAATGCACAATCAGGACATTCTCCCTCGCGGCAGTGGTGGGATGCATTGTGGGTTATATACAATCTTAAAATTTGAAAAAAATTTTCGGAAAAGTACTTCCATTTTCCCGGGACTTGTGCTATACTGTCCCTGTCAAGAGAAAAGAGGCGCGGCCCGCCCTGGCGGACGCCGCGTTACAGGTCCCTTGTATGATAAGAAATGAAACATTAAAAGGAAATGAGGTATTGGTTATGAAACTGTGGAAACGACTGATTCCCCTGACCCTGGCGATGACCCTGCTGGCCGGATGCGCCCAGGGAGCGGCTGGAAGCAACGGCTCCGAAAGCTTGGGGCTGGACGAGATTTATGTGGACCAGGTCGCCCTGGGAGAGGTGCTGATCGAGGACGAGGCGGTGGCCCTGGCCGGCGCGCCCGCCGTGAACAACATGCTGCTGCCGGTGGCCTCCGGCAAGGCGGTGAAGGAGAACACCCGCGTGACCATCGACTACTCCAACACCCAGGACGGCTATGTGATGGTCAACTTCACCGGCACCACCAAGACCCGGCTGAAGGTCCAGGTCATCGGCCCCGCCACCACCTACACCTATAACCTGAACGTGGGCGAGTGGACCACCTTCCCCCTGTCCGACGGAAACGGCGACTACACCGTCTCCGTGCTGGAGAACACCACTGGCAGCAAATACGCCCAGGTGCTGGCCGCCAAGTTCAAGGTGTCCCTGGCCGACGAGTTCGCCCCCTTCCTGCGGCCCAACCAGTATGTAAACTACGCCGTGGCCGCTAACACCATCGCCAAGGCCAAGGAGCTGGCGGGCGGCGAGACAGACCACCTGAAACTGGTGGAAATCATCTACAACTATGTGGTCAACAACTTCACCTATGACAAGCAGCTGGCCGCCACCGTCAAGAGCGGCTACCTGCCCGTGCTGGACAACGTGCTGGCCGCCAAGAAGGGCATCTGCTTCGACTATGCCGGCCTGATGACCGGTATGCTCCGCAGCCTGGGCGTGCCCTGCAAGCTGGTGGTGGGCTACGCCGGAACCGCCTACCACGCCTGGATCAGCGTTTGGTCCGCCGAGACCGGCTGGGTGGACGGCGCCATCTACTTCGACGGCAGCGTCTGGCAGCGGATGGACCCCACCTTCGCTTCCTCCAGCAAGGGCAGCGAGGCGATCATGCAGTATATCGGCGACGGGAAAAACTACAGCGTGAAGTACGTCTACTGAGTTTTCAGAAAAAGGGAAAAAAGCTCTTTACGAATGGAGAATTTTGTTTTACAATGGGCTTGCGGCTTTCCGCAAGCCCATTCATTATTACTGGCCGGACCGCCCTGGGCCCGGTCCCGATCGGAGTTTGAGTTTGTATGAAGAGAAGCACGATTTCCAATGAAGAGCTCTCTGTGCTGTGCCTGGAGCTGTCCATGCTCTTCCACGCGGGCGTGGGGATGGGGGACGCCCTCACCCTCCTGGCCGAGGAGAGCGCGCCGGAGTATAAGGAGATGCTCTCCGCCATGGCGGAGAAGCTGGACTTCGGCTCCACCCTGTCCGCCGCCATGCGGGAGACGGGGCGGTTCCCCGTCTACGTCTGCGGCCTGGTGGAGGTAGGCGAGCGGGCCGGCCGGGCGGAGGAAGCCCTGGCCGCCCTGGCCCGGTACTACGAGGGCCGCGCCCGGCTGGACCGGCGGATCAAAAGCGCCCTGCTGTATCCGGCGGTGATGCTGATGCTGATGCTGGTGGTCATCGCGGTGCTGCTGGTCAAGGTCCTCCCCATTTTCAACGACGTATACGCCTCGCTGGGCGGACGGCTCACCGGCGTGGCCGGCGGCCTTTTGGCCATGGGCCAGTGGCTGGACGGGGCCATGCCCGTGCTGTGGGTGCTGCTGGCCGCCGTGGTGGCCTTCCTGGCTGCCTTCGCCGCCGTGCCCTCCTTCCGGGAGCATCTCACCGGCGTCTGGCGCAAAAGCCGGGGGGACAAGGGCCTGGCCCGGAAGATGAACGACGCCCGCCTGGCCCAGGCCCTGTCCATGGGCATGGCCAGCGGAATGCTGCTGGAGCAGGCGGTGGAGCTGGCTTCCGGCCTGATGGAGGACGTCCCCCAGGCGAAGGCCCGGTGCGCCGACTGCCGGACCCGGCTGGAGCAGGGGGAGCGGGTGAGCAAAGCCATGAAGGACAGCAGCCTGCTGCCCGCCGCCGCCTGCCGCCTGCTGGAGCTGGGCCAGCGCAGCGGCGCGGGCGACGCCGCCATGGCCAAGATCGCCGCCGACCTGTCCGAGGAGAGCGAGGCCGCCCTGGAGGACCAGGTGAGCCGGGTGGAGCCCGCCCTGGTGTTGGTCTGCTCCATCCTGGTGGGCCTGATCCTGCTGTCCGTCATGCTGCCGCTGATGAACATTATGTCGGCCATCGGGTGACGGGCTATGAGGGGAAGAAGGACGCCCTGGGGGGCGCTGCTGCGTGGCCTGCTGCTGCCCGCGGCATGCATTGTGATTTTAGTCGGGTTCTCCACCGCGCTGAACAGCCTGAACAGCGGCCATGAAGCGGAGGACCAGCGCCAGCTGGAGGAGGCCCTGCGGCGGGGCTGCGTGGCCTGCTACGCGGCCGAGGGGGTCTACCCCCCCAATCTGGACTACTTAAAGGAGCACTACGGCGTTCAGGTGGACGATGCCCGGTACGTGGTGATTTACAGCGTATTCGCGGATAATCTGATGCCTGATATTACGGTGCTGGTGAATGAGCCATGAGACGAAAACCGATCCAACATCATATCGACGGACTGGCCGCCCTGCTGTTGTTCGGGGTGTTCGCGGTCTGTGTTCTGGCGGTGCTCCTCACCGGGGCGGACGCCTACCGCCGGCTGACCCAGCGGGATCAGGCCGCCTACGACCGGCGCACCTGTGAGCAGTACCTCACCACCCGGGTCCGCCAGGCCGACCGGACAGGCAGCGTGGCCATCGAGAACCGGGGCGGGACTGACGTGCTGGTCCTGGGGGCGGATGAGGAGTATATCACCTACATCTACCACTACGAGGGCTGGCTGATGGAGCTGTACATCTGGTCCGGGGAGCCCATGGTCCCGGAGGAGGGCCGGCAGCTGCTGGAGGCTGAGGGCCTGGAGATGTCCCTGGAGGGCAGCCTGCTTACCTTTAAAATTTCCCCCGCCCCGGGCGTGACGGACACCATGCTGCTGTCCCTGCGGGGGGAAGAGGGGGTGGACGCATGACAAGGAGCAAGGCCCCTTTGGCCATGATGGAGCAGATGGTGATGCTGCTGGTGTTCGCTCTGGCCGCCGCCCTGTGCCTTCAGGCCTTTGTGAAGTCGGACGGCATGTCCAAGCGGGGGGAGACCCGGGACCGTGCCGTGGTCCTGGTCCAGAACGCCGCCGAAGCCGTCCGCGCCTGCGGCGGGGACTTTGAGGAAGCGGCGCAGCTGCTGGGGGCGGAAGACTGGGACGAGGAGTCCATCACCCTCAACTACAACAGCGGCTGGGAGCCTGTTGCCCCCGGCGGGAGCGGGCTGCACTATATGCTGGGCGTCGGGCGGATGGATGACAGCGGTGTGCCCAGTATGGGCAAGGCCGTGGTGTATGTCAAGGATTTGACCATTCTGTCTGCGGACGACGACCTGTTCCGCATTGAGGTGGCCTGGCAGGAGGTGAGCGCCCATGACTGAGAAAAAACGGGAGGGCTTCGCCCCTCCGGCACTGGGCGGCTCCTCCCTGCTGGTGGTCTTCGCCGTGCTGGCCCTGACGGTGTTCGCCCTGCTGTCCCTGTCCACCGTCCGGGCGGACGTGCGCCTGGGGGATGCCACCGAGAAGATGGTGTCCAGCTACTACGCCGCCGACGTGAAGGCCCAGGAGATTCTGGCTAAGCTGCGCACCGGCGCACCGTTGCCGGAGGACGTGGAGTTTGAAGCCACCATTTCTGATTATCCAGATCACAGCGAAACCATCTTTTCCTACTCCATCCCCATCTCCGACACCCAGGAGCTCCAGGTGGAGGTGCTGGTGGAGCCGGACGGCAGCTATCAGGTCCGGCGCTGGCAGGCGGCCGCCGTGGGGGATTGGACCTTTGATGACAGCCTGGACCTCTGGGATGGGGATATTTTGTTTTAAAAGAGGAGAGAACCATGGCAAATCTGTTGGATTATTTGGACCGGGCGGTAAAGGACAACGCCTCAGACCTGTTTATTGTGGCGGGCGGCCCGGTCTGTGAAAAGCTGAACAAGCAGATCATCTCCATTGGGGAGGAGCGCATCCTCCCCAAGGACTCGGAGGAGCTGATTACCCAGCTCTACGCCCAGGCCCAGCGGCCCATAGACCGCTACCTGCGGGAGGGCGACGACGACTTCTCCTTCTCGGTGGGGGGGCTGGCCCGCTTCCGGGTGAATACATACCGGCAGAGGGGCTCCCTGGCCGCGGTGGTCCGGGTGGTGGCCTTCGGCATCCCCGACTGGCAGGAGCTGCACATCCCGCCCCAGGTGATGGAGCTGGCCAACCTCACCGACGGCATGGTGCTGGTCACCGGCACGGCGGGCAGCGGAAAATCCACCACCCAGGCCTGCATCATCGACCGGATCAACCAGAACCGCAGCGGCCACATCATCACCCTGGAGGACCCTATCGAGTACCTCCACCGCAACAACAAGAGCATCGTCAGCCAGCGGGAGATCGCCATCGACACGGAGGACTACCTCTCCGCCCTGCGGGCCTGCCTGCGCCAGGCCCCCGACGTGATCCTCCTGGGGGAGATGCGGGACTATGAGACGATACGCACCGCCATGACGGCGGCGGAGACGGGCCATCTCCTCATCGCCACCCTCCACACCAAGGGGGCGGTGAACACGGTGGACCGCATTGTGGACTCCTTCCCCAGCGGACAGCAGGACCAGATCCGCGCCCAGCTGTCCATGGTGCTGCGCACGGTAGTCTCCCAGCAGCTGATGCCCAGCACCGACGGCGGCATGGTGCCCGCTTACGAGATCATGCACGTGAACGACGCCATCCGCAACATGATCCGGGAGAACAAGAGCTCCCAGATCGACGCCGCCATCACCTCCGGCGTCTCAGAGGGCATGATCTCCATGGACATCTCCATCTGCGAGCTGTATAAGGCGGGGAAGATCACCGCCGACACGGCGCTGGAGTGTTCCGACAACGTGGAGACTCAGCGCCGCCGCATGGGCATACCTCGATAATAAACATGGGAAAGGCCCTCTTTCGAGGGCCTTTCTCCGTTGTGGCGGCGTGTTTTTTAAAACAGGGCCTGTTTTTTGGGATTGCCTATTCTAATTTCCACGAAAATTTGCTATAATCAGTTGGACTATATTTGATGATGGCGTTTGCCTTGGAGGGCCTATGGAACGACTTGCGGAACTGAAAAAACGGCTGGAGGAGGGCTGCCCCGGCCTGGAACTGCGTGAAGACGAGCCCATGTCCCGGCACACCACCTTCCGCATCGGCGGGCCTGCGGCCCTGATGGCCCTGCCCCGGACTGTGGGGGAAGCGAAGGCGGCGGTGAAAGCCGCCCGGGCGCTGGAGGTGGAGCCTTTCTTCCTGGGCAACGGCTCCAACCTGCTGGCGGCCGACGGAGGTTACCCCGGCTTTGTGGTGAAGCTGGCGGGGGATTTCGACCAGATCCGAGAGGTCAACCGGGGGCTGGAAGCGGGGAGCGCGGTCCTGCTGTCCCGGCTGTCCAACGCCCTGCTGGGCCGGGGGCTTACCGGATTGGAGTTCGCCGGCGGCATCCCGGGCAGCGTGGGCGGGGCGGTCACCATGAACGCCGGGGCCTACGGCGGGGAGGTGGCCCAGGTGCTGGAGTCGGCCACCTTCCTGGATGAGTCGGGGGAGGTCCGCACCCTGCCCGCCCCGGAGTGCGGCTTCGGCTACCGGAAAAGCATCTTCTCCGACCGGAAATGCCTGATTTTGAAGGCCCGCTTCCATTTGGAGCAGGGCGGCCCGGCGGCCATCAAGGCCCGCATGGAGGAGCTGGCGGCCAAGCGGCGGGAGAAGCAGCCTTTGGAGTATCCCAGCGCCGGGTCCATGTTCAAGCGGCCCCCTGGGCACTTCGCCGCCGCCCTCATCGACCAGTGCGGCCTGAAAGGACTCGCCGTGGGCGGAGCCCAGGTATCGGAGAAGCACGCCGGCTTTGTGGTCAACCGGGGGGGCGCCACCTGCGCCGATGTGCTGGAGCTGGTGCGGCAGGTGAAGGAGGAAGTCCTCAGGCAGACCGGCGTGGAGCTGGAGATGGAGGTCAAGGTGCTGAAATGAGACTGAGTGAACGGTATCGGATGGGGATCTACGCCGTCCGGGAGAAAACCACCCTGCTGGTGCCCACTGTGGGCATCAAATGCGCGTCCCACGAGGCCCGAAAGCTGCCTTGGCCGCCCCAGGCGGAGGAGCTGGGCGCGGCGGTGCTGGAGCTGCTGGACGAGCTGAAACAAAATCGCATCCAATATGACCCGGAGGCCAAGGGCTAT
>JAAWNI010000010.1 GCA_022798855.1 Lawsonibacter sp.
CTACCAGAGCATCGAGAAGTTTCAGGGGATGGCGGCCACCCTCCAGAAAAACGGGGTGGAGTATCAGGACGACTACACCAAGTGGTGCGTCTCCAACGAAGCCCACGACCCCCGCTTTGTCCGCTCCATCGACCAGTTCCTCAAGCGCCTGCCCCAGTGCACCGCCGTGGTCTGCTGCAACTACATGATCTATCGGATGGTGCGGCAGGTGCTGGAGAAGCAGGGGCGGCGGGTGCCGGAGGACTGCTCGCTGGTGTGCTTCGACTACTCCAACGAGGATTGGGAGGAGGAGGGCGTGACCTGCTCCATCCACCAGGGCCGCAGGATCGGCCGGGAGGTGGCCTCCCGGCTGCTGCGGATGATCCGCAGCCGGGACTGCGACGACTTGGGCTATACCTATGTCCTGGCCCCGGAGATCTATCTGGGCCGCTCCGTGGGGCCCGCAAAAAAATAGACAGCGCGGGCCGCCTGTTTGGGCGGCCCGCTTCACAGAGAAGGGAGGAGGAGCGCCTATGCCGCCCCTGAGCATCCTGCTGAAACCGGCTTCCAGCGGCTGCAACCTGCGCTGCGCCTCCTGCTTTTACGCCGACGCCCTCCCCCGGCTGCGCCGCGCGCAGGATCTGCTGAAAGGAAGGTGAGCCTATGCTGATATTTTTCCTTGTGGCCCTGGGGGCCAGCGCCGTGGGGGCCGTCTGCGGCATTGGGGGCGGCGTAATCATCAAGCCGGTGCTGGACCTGCTCCACCTGGAGGCGGTGTCCACCATCAGCTTTTTGTCCGGCTGCACCGTGCTGGCCATGAGCTGCTACTCGGTGGGAAAGTCCCTGCTGGCCGGGGAGAAACGGGTCTCGCTGGATGTGGGGACCCCCCTGGCCGCCGGGGCGGCGGCGGGGGGGCTGCTGGGCAATCAGCTCTTCGCCCTGGCGCGGGAGCTGTCGGACACGCCCGGCCGGGTGGGGGCGGTCCAGGCCGCCTGCCTGGCCGCCGTCACGGTGGGGACCCTCCTGTACACCCTGAACAAGGCCCGCATCCCCACCCATCAGGTCCGGGGGAAGGGGGCCTGCGCCCTGATCGGCCTGGCGCTGGGCTGTATGTCCAGCTTTCTGGGCATCGGCGGCGGGCCCATCAATCTGGTGGTGCTGTATTTCTTTTTCAGCATGGATACCAAGACGGCCGCCGCCAACAGCCTGTACATCATCTTTTTCAGCCAGCTTTGCAGCCTGCTCGCCACCATCCTGACGGGCGCTGTGCCGGAGTTCCGCTGGCCGGTGCTGGCCCTGATGGCGGCGGGGGGGCTGTGCGGCGGCGTTCTGGGCAGAAAGCTGAACCGAAGGATGAAGGGCGAAGCGGTGGAGCGGCTGTTCATCGCGCTGATGGCGGTAATCATCTGCGTCAGCCTGTTCAACACCTGGCGCTATTCGGCGGGCTGACCGCCGGACCCGGCCGATTACAAATGTATTGAAAAAAACCGTCGGAGGGCGCCCGGATTTGGCTCCCCTCCGACGGTTTTTGCTTTGATTGGTTTCTATGGAGTGTCCGGCCTACTGGCCGCGCTGGCTTCTCAGCCGGTCCATGGCCTGGAACATCTTTTTGATGTCCACCGGCTTGGACAGGTGCTCATTCATCCCGGCGTCCATGGCCAGGGCCACATCCTCCTCGAAGGTGTTGGCCGACAGCGCGATGATGGGCACGGACGCCGCGTCCGGCCGGTCCAGGCCCCGGATGACCCGGGCGGCCTCGTATCCGCTCATGACCGGCATCATCAGGTCCATCAGCACGCAGTCGAAGAACCCCGGGGCGGAGGACGCGAAGGCGTCCACGGCGGCCTTTCCGTCGTTGGCGGTTGCCACCTCGACCCCCGCCGCTTTCAGCATGAACTCCACGATTTCGCAGTTGATTTCGTTGTCCTCCACCAGGAGGACCCGCATTCCGGCAACATTATTTGGCAAACTCCGCTCCTCATCCGCAGGCTGAATACCCCGGGCCGAATTCATTCGAATGGGCAGGGTGATTTCAACTACGCTTCCCCGGCCCAGCTGGCTGTCCACCGTAACGGTCCCTTTCAGCTGGTCGACCAATTTCTTCACAATGGACATGCCCAGCCCCACGCCCTTGTAGTGGGTCCGCGCGCCCTGGTTCTCCTGGGTAAAGGGCTCAAAAATGTGGGCCTTGAAGTCCTCGCCGATGCCGATGCCGGTATCCTCCACCACAAAACGGAAGCTGGCCGTCCCGTCCTGGCTGGACAGCTCCTCCGCCCGGACCAGGACGGAGCCCTGGGGCCGGTTATATTTCAGGGCGTTGTCGATCACGTTCATGAGGATCTGCTTCAAATACAGGGGATTGCCGATGAGCTTGCTGTGCCGCAGGCCAGCCTTCTCCAGCGCCAGCCGGACGCCCGCCTCCTCCGCCTGGGCGGACAGGACCGCGACGCAGTTTTCCAGAACCTCGTGGAGGTCGAAGGGCTCCTCCGCGGCGGCGGGCCGGCCGCTTTCCAGCCGGCTCACCTGGAGCACGTCGTCAACCAGGGACAGCAGGTGTTCCGCCGACACCTTGATTTTTTCCCGGCAGTCCCTCTGCCGCTCCGGGTCGTCCTGGGTCCTCTCCTGGATGGCCAGCATGCCCATGATCCCGTTGATGGGGGTGCGCAGGTCGTGGGACATGTGGGAGAGGAATTCGCTCTTGGCGGAGTTGGCCTGCCGGACCTTCTCCAGCAGCTCCATGATGGCCTGCTCCTGCCGCTTCCGGGTCACCATCGTCTCTGTGATGTCCTGGTGGTAGCCGTTCAGGCAGACCCCGGGCTTTTGAAAGGCTTTGTCCGGCACGCCGCCGCAGCGGACATAGATTTTGCCCTGCTTGGGGTGGTTCCAGGGGTAGATGACCTCGGCGCGGCCGGTGGCCAGTATCTCCCGCACCGCCTCCTGCACCATGTCCACATAGTCCGGCTCAATGCACGAGAACCAGTGCCGGTAGCAGTCCTCGGGCTGGATGTCATCGGGCACCCCCAGCAGGATGCGCATGGTCCGGTCGGCGTACATCCTGGGCGGACAGCCGTCCTCCAGCTCGATGGTCCAGATGCCGGTCCTGGCCCCCTCCAGAATGTCCTCCAGGCTCCGCCTGGCTTCCAGCTTGTATTTCTCCTCCTGCTCTACCACCGCGTTCACGTCCCGCAGGGCGAATATGACATGGTTTTCCTCCCCCGCCCCCTCCGTGGCGGAAAAGTGGAGCTCCAGATGCTTCAGCCCGGAGCCGCTGTCCTCCACCTGATACCGGACGGAGAACTTTTTCTTGGTCCGGAGCTGGGCCAGCACGTAGTCCTTTTTCGTCACGGCCCGGAGCCGCTCCCGGTCCCAGGCGGCCACATGCCGGGAGATATACCGCTCCATGGCCGTCTGATAGCCCTCCTCAAAGCGGACCGCCCCGTCGGCGCCCACCTGGTCGCTGTCGCGGTATATCTCACACTCCCCCGTGTCGAAATTCACCTGATAGATGCCCAGATAGTCCACGCTGAGGGCGTGGAGGACATTGTAGCTGCGCTTTTGAAGCTCCCGGAACAGGTTGCGCCGCTTCAGGGAGGACACGATAAAGTAGGCGGCTGTCTGGAGTATGTTCGAAGTATATTCCATCGACTTCACCGGGGGATTGTCCACGCCGTAAAAGCCAATGATTTTTTTGCCGTCGTAGAGGGGGACCACCACAAGGGAATGGATGCCCTGCCGCTTCAAGTTGTCATACTGGAGGGGGTCTGTCTCCCGGATGTTTTCCAAATCCTCAATGACGATGTGCTGGCCGACGCTGAAATTGCGATACCAGCTGGCGCATACCTCCGGGGGGACGTTTTGAAGATGGTCCTTTTCGGGCGCCACCCCGCCGGCTACCCACTCATAGGTGTTGTCGTCGCAGCCGGACTCGTTCCGCTCGAAGATGTAGGTCCTCTCTCCGCCCAGCGCCTTTCCCAGGTGCTCCAGCAGCACATCCAGCGACTGGTCCGGAGTTTCTTCCAGCAGGGCGACGCGGAGGCCCTCGTTGATGACGGCCTCCAGATTCTGAACGCTTTGCATACTGTGCCCATGGCTCCGGCCAGTTGGCCCGCCTCCGTCCGCCCGCTGAAAAGATTCCCTTGAATGACCCATAAACATGCCCTCCATATGGACCGCTTTACTGGTTTTATTATATAGTAGACACACTTGAAAATCGGTAAAGTTCGGTGGCCAAAATGCCACAGGGCGGTGTTGCCGTCTTTGGCGGGCGTCAGCCCGCCTGCATCCTCCGCCTTGCCCTGCGCCATTTTTCCTCCCCTCCTTTTTCCCTCTTCTCAAGTGCGTCGACTATATTAGTAAACTGTCGCTTTTCACACACATAATTTCCATTGCTCCGCCGGGAGAGCGGCGGTTTCTGTGTCATGATACCACGTGCCTTCGGCCACGTCAATATGGAGGTTGGGGCGGGGCGTGTTCCCAGGGGAAAGCAAAACTGACGCCGCGGCTATCACAGCGCCAGTTTTCCGCTCGATTTTATTGTGGAAGGGCGGCCGTCCGCCGGCGGGGTCAATCCAGCCCCTCCAGGCCGAAGAGGTGGACCGGCAGCACGTCGGACAGCTCCAGCAGCACCGGGTCCAGGCCGCCGTTGACCTGGCAGCGGGGGGTGCGCAGCGAGGCGCGGCCGTCCAGGGGCCCGGTGGGCAGGGACAGCACCACGGTGGGGGAGGACTGGCCCCACTCCGTGAGCATGGAGCCCCGGTGGAGGGCGGCGATGTCTCTGGCGACGGACAGGCCCAGCCCCGCCCCCTGGCCGGGCAGGGGGACGTCCTCCCCCAGGCCCTCCTGGAACAGGGCGGACAGCTGCTTGGGATTGGGCAGGGGGCCGTTGTTGGACACGGTGGCCAGGGCGCGGCCCTGCTGGCGGCGGAGGGTGAGCACCACCCGCCCCTCGCCCACCGCCTGGGCGGCGTTGGAGATCAGCCCCAGCAGCAGCCGCTGGAGCAGGGGTGGGCTGCCCGGGATGAGAAGGCCCCGCTCCGTGCTCTCGTAGTCCAGGGTGACCCCCGCCTCCCGCAGGAGGGGGTAGGCCTGGTCCACCAGGTGGCGGCACAGCCCATCCAGGTCCATGGTGGCCAGCCGCAGGCCGGCCAGCTCGCCGGCGGAGGACCGGTAGAGGTAGTCCAGATTGTCCATCAGGCGCAGCAGCCGGTGGAAGCTCTTTCCAAAGGCGTCCGCGGACAGCTCCTCCTTGGCGTCGCCGGTGGCGGGGCCTACCTCCGCCAGGATCTCCCCCAGGAAGGTGCGCATCTGGCGCAGCGTTCCGCCCAGCTGCCGGCCGGTAAGGGCGGTCTGGGGGGCGGGGCGGAAGAGAATGGTTTGTTTTCCGTCCTTGCTGGCGCAGCTGTAGGTGTAGCGGGAGGCGCCGGACATGAAAATGCCCGCCCCCATGGTCCCGCCCCGGGGGAGCACCACCTCCTCGGGCAGGGGCCTGCCTGGTTCCAGCTGCGACAGATAGTGGGCAGCCATGGTGTTAGCCGCTGTTACCATCCCGTCCTGTACTTGGACGATCCCTTCGGGGAAGGTATCCAGCAGAGCCTGTATTGATTCTTGCATAAAAACTCCTCACTGGCGGAGTGGCCCGTCCGCCACAAAAATAGGGGAAGCCAATTGTTCGCGCCGCTGTTGGTATAGCTTGTGTTGAGTTTGAAAAGAAAACACAGGCAACAGTATATCAAAATTTCTCCTTTCAAACAATAGAAAATGTCGAGAAATGTCGAAAAAAGCATAATTCCGCCCGGAGGCCCTGCGGAGGGCTTCCGGGCGGAGGAAACGCTCTTGTTTCTATAGTGAATTTTCAGGTATTTTTTTCTTGAAATCTATGAAAAAATACACTAGGAAAATGAGAGAAATCGGGGTATAATATGGAAGCTACCAAAACTGCGGGGGAGCCCGCGGATATTTGATAATAAAAGGAGTTATGCAACATGAGCATCAAAGTTGGCATCAATGGTTTTGGCCGCATCGGCCGCATGGTGTTCCGCGCAAGCCTGAATCACCCTGAGATCGAGATCGTGGGAATCAACGACCTCTGCCCCGCCGACTACCTCGCTTATATGCTGAAGTATGATACTATGCATGGCCAGTGCCCCGCTGAGATCAGCCACACCGAGAACGCCATCATCGTCAATGGCAAGGAGATCCCCATCTCCGCCGAGCGCAGCCCCGCCGACCTGCCCTGGGCCAAGCTGGGCGCTGAGTACGTCGTGGAGTCCACCGGCCTGTTCCTGACCCAGGAGAAGGCCCAGGGCCACCTGGACGCCGGCGCCAAGAAGGTCGTCATGTCCGCCCCCTCCAAGGACAGCACCCCCATGTTCGTCTGCGGCGTCAACCTGGACAAGTACACCCCCGACATGAACTTTGTCTCCAACGCCTCCTGCACCACCAACTGCCTGGCCCCCATCGCCAAGGTGCTGAACGACAACTGGGGCATCACCGACGGCCTGATGACCACCGTCCACTCCACCACCGCCACCCAGAAGACCGTTGACGGCCCCTCCCTGAAGGACTGGCGCGGCGGCCGCGCCGCCGCCGGCAACATCATCCCCTCCTCCACCGGCGCCGCCAAGGCCGTGGGCAAGGTCATCCCCGAGCTGAACGGCAAGCTGACTGGCATGTCCATGCGCGTGCCCACCCTGGACGTGTCCGTGGTGGACCTGACCGTCAACCTGGCCAAGCCCGCCAAGTATGAGGAGATCTGCGCCGCCATGAAGGCCGCCTCCGAGGGCGAGCTGAAGGGCATCCTGGGCTACACCGACGAGGCCGTCGTGTCCTCCGACTTCCTGGGCGACACCCGCACCTCCATCTTTGACGCCGACGCCGGCATCGCCCTGACCGATACCTTTGTCAAGGTCGTCTCCTGGTACGATAACGAGATCGGCTACTCCAACAAGGTCCTGGAGCTCATTGAGCACATGTACAAGGTGGACCACAAGTAATTTATCTCCTCCCTTCCAGAGCGCCGCGAAAGCGGCGCTCTTAGCTTGTTGCGCTCTATCGTCGGCTCCCTCTTTGAGGGCCGACTCCCCCTGTCAGGGTGAGATGTCGCAAAGCGACAGAGGGGGTAGGGATGCTGGCACCGCCGCAGGCGGTGGCTGAGGGAGTAAGACAGCGGTTTATACAACCTTTCTTCATCGAAACTCCCCCCGCCACGGCTGCGCCGTGCCACCCCCCTCCAGGAGGGGGGCTTTCTTGCTGCCTGCGACTCAACGACACAATAATAGCAGATATTGCGATAGAAATGTGTCGAATTTCGTAATATAAAAAATAAAATTTAATATATTGCGTTTTATAGCAATATTCGAGATAAATCTTGCATACTGAACCTAAAGGAGTGGTCAGTATGCACTATAGACAGCGGTTAAAAGAGTGGATTGCGGACCGTGATTTGAAGCAGAAGGCGTTAGCCAAGGAGCTGGGTGTTTCAGAGTCGGTAATCAGCAACTATCTGACGGGGCGGACCCAGATGACGATAGAGATGCTCGTCAAAATGGCGGAGTATTTTGGCGTCAGCGTAGATTACCTGGCTGGCGTTACGGATGACCCAGAGCTTCCGGTGGGGCTGAGCAGGACGGAGCGCCAGCTGGTGGAGGGCTTCCGGACGCTGACCCGGGAACAGCGGGAGCTGATTATCAAAAACGTTATGATTATGCAGGAACAGAACCGGAGGGAATAGCGCCCGCTCAAGTCGGACCGAAAATACGCTCCCTTTCAGTGGCGCGGGCCACGAAGCTGTATCTATAGCAATCATCAGAATTGCTGGAAAATGCAGGGCGGGACGACCTCGGCCCACCGTCCTGCCGCAAACGGCGCGCCGGGTCGCCGCGCCCTACGGAGCGCCTTTGTCAGCAATTTTGGAGCCTGTTATAATTGCATTCTATGTACCGCCTTATCCCAAGGCCTGGTACAGGAACGTCACGATCTGCCCTCTTGTACAGACCACGTCCGGGCCAAACTCAGCCTTGCCTACCCCGGCGGTGACCCCATTCTCCACCGCCCAGTCCACCGCTTTGGCGTAGTCCGCGCCGTCTGGCACATCGGAGAAGCCCGCGGCCTTGGCGGAGGGGCTGCCCGCCAGCTTCCACAGGTACTCCACCACCATGGCGCGGGTGCAGGGGGTGTTGGCGTTGAAGCTGCCGCCGTTCATCAGGCCCTGCTCGCGGGCCCAGATGGCGGGCTTGGCGTACCAGTCGCCGGCCTTTACGTTGGTGTAGGGATTTTTGCCCACCTCCGGCGCGCCGTAAGCCTTGTACAGGAAGGTCAATATCTCCGCCACGGTGCAGTTCTTGGCGGGGGAGAACTTTCCCCCGCCCGTCCCGGCGGCGATGCCCTCCTCCATGGCCCACTGGACGTACTTGGCAAACCAGTCGGTGGTCTTCACGTCCGCCATCAGGTGGTTGTAGTGGATGTTGGCACGGGTCAGCTTCTCGTTGTACTCGCCCACCTGGATGGCCTTCCACTGGGCCTCCGTCCCGGCGTAGTAGACGTCCTTTATGCCGGTATCCCAAAAGGCGGCGTACTCAATACTTTTAACGCTGGTGGGGATAAATACTCTGGTTAAATTGGTGTAGTGCCCAAAGGCCCAAACCCCAATGCTGGTGGCGCTGGAGGGGAGCGTCAACTCCGTCATGGTCCGCAGCACATGGGGCGGATACTGCCAGACGGTGGGGGGTACGCCCGTTCCGGCGGCCCCCTTGGCCTGGTTCAGCATAATGTCGCGGTAGCATTCTTTTCCCTCATCATCATCCGGGCTGTAATGATTGATCCTAACGTCATGCAGTCCAAATTCAGCACCCCATTTTTGGGTCATGCGCTCCATAAAGTGCAGGAATTCATGGACATGGCCGGCTGGAGGCCAAATCGAGCCCGGAGCCCCAATGGCCGTTTCGGCCGAAAAGTAGTTCAGGCAATACTCACGATTTTTAATGTTGATGAACGAATGGCCTGTTCCATTCTCATATGAAGAGCCACCCAGCCCCAAATATCCCATGCTGGCATTCAAGCTGGCGATACAGGTCACATGGTCATACCGATCCAGGTCGATATTGCTCTTTTCCAGAAGGGGGGCATCCTCCGCCATTGACAGCCATCCGCCTTTGGTGCCATAATCTGCCAGCTTCGTTATGGTCTCATCGATCTCCACGACCTCCACATGGGCCCGCATCACCCCGACAGAGTTCATGTACTCCTCAAACTCCTTGGCGTTGTCCCGGCACACGTCAACCTCATCCTGGGTCATGGAGTACTTTGTGTGTTTTTTTATGCCGTCCTGCATATAGTCGGCATCCACATTCTTGAAGATAGCGAACAGGAAATACCAGTCAGGGAGGTTGGCCTCCGCTGCGGAGGCGGGGGTCGGCAGCAGGGGCAGGCACATGGCCAGTGCCAGCAGGAGGGGAATGAATTTTTTCTTCATAGCTTCCATTCTCCTTGTTTTCAGATTTCCCAGCCCTCTTTTCTGTTCCCGCGGTTTCCGTCCCCTGCCTGGGGCTGGAGCACAAAAGGGGCCAGGTAAAATGTGGCTTTATTGTATCATGTTTTTCCGCCAGATACAATATCCTTCCTCATTGTGTGCCCGCACCCATCCACAGATAGGGCCCCCACCCACAGCATGAACAGATATACAAGATTTTGCGGTGCGCCCTCCGCCCTCTCACCTTAAATAGCAGTCAATCTTCCATGCAAGCTCCTCGAGCTGTCCTTCCACACGGTTGCAGGCCCGGTGGAACTGGGCCAGTTCAAACACATAGAGCTCCTCCGGCGTATTTTCCCAGGTTTTCCCTCTGGCCCCGGCCAGAATGCCGAATAGGGAAGCTTTTGCCAAAGCTCCTTTGCTTTCTCAGTGCGTTTCCAGCCACGCATCCGCGCCGGAGGCGTAAGCCGCCGCGCCGTAGATCAGGGCTTCCTCCCGGAATCGAATCTCCTGGCTGTGCAGGCCGACGCCGCAGCCGTCCTCCGCAGTGCCGCCTCCCACCACAAAGAAGGTGGAGGGAACCTGAGCGGCAACCTCCGCGAAATCCTCGGAACCGCTCATTTTATCATCTCGAAGGATCATTTTCAGCCCCTCCTTCTGCCACCCGCGGGCCACAGCCTGGGCTGTGGCCTTGTCGATGACAAGGGCGCGGGTGGAGCAGAGGTTGGTCACCCGCGCCCTGCCACGGAAGGCCTGCGCCGTATGGGTGCAGACGGCCTCAATCCGCTCCAGCAGGCGGGCCCGGAGGTCCTCGTTGAAGGTGCGCAGGGTGCCCTCCATCACCGCCGTGGCGGGGATGATGTTGGCGGCGCCGCCCCCTGGAATTTGCCAAAGGTGAGCACAACCGCCTCCGCCGGGTCCACCTCCCGGCTGATCAGCTCCTGGAGGGCGAGGTGGATATGGACGCCGATATTGATGGGGTCCACAGCGGTGTGTGGGTGGGCGCCGTGTCCGCCCTTGCCCTCGATTTGGATGACCAGGTGGTCGCTGGAAGCCGAGACTACTCCGGTCCCATAGCCCCCAAGGCCCACCGGAATCATGGGGATCATATGGGCCCCCATGGCCGCGTCCACGTGGGGATTTTCTAAAATGCCGGCCTCCACCATGGATTTGGCCCCGGCCAGCACCTCCTCTCCGGGCTGGAACATGAATTTGACGGTCCCGTTCAGCTCTTTTTCCCGCTCCTTCAGCATCTGGGCCGCGCCCAGCAGCATGGCGGTTGTGCATATCGTGGCCGCAGGTGTGGGCGCAGCTCCGCTGGGAGGCGAAGGGCAGGCCGCTCTTCTCCTCCATGGGCAGGGCATCCATATCGGCCCGGAGCAGAAACACCTTTCCCTGTGGATTTCCGGTCACGGTGGCGACCGCGTCGCCGGCGTCGCTGTTCTGTTCCACGTCGGCCATCTCCAGCGCGTTGAGGGCGCAGGGCGGCTTCAGGTTGGAGATGTTTCCCGTGATATCAGTCTGTTTCATACAAAGCACCTCCTATTTCAGCAGCCGTTCCAGAAAGACGGAGGCCGAACCGCCCGCTATTTGCTACGATCAGGCCCGCCTGATGCTGAGCGTGACCTACTTCGACCCCATCGGAATCCATTTCCACCCGGAAAAAACCGCCCTGCCGGACTCCAGGGGCATCTGCCGTGGAGTCGGGCGGGCGGGGAATCTGGATATGCTGGAGTCTATGGATGATCTGGTGATGGTATCCTGCCACGTGCACTCCAAGATCATGGCGCGCAATGAGCTGGCGGCGGTCCCGATTCAGCCGGAGCATATGGCCTATGAGTACGGCTATGCCGCAAAAGCCGGAGCGGCACAGGATGAAGGGCTTCAATTCCTCCTTATGGAAATATGCCGGGAGGTTCAAAAAGAGCTGTCATGAGGTGTACGATGGACAGCGGCATTTTAGCTTATGAATACAGGTTCTTACAGGATGATAACCCAAAGAAGCAAAATTTCAGGCTTCAAATCATTCAGGGCAAACCGGGCAATTACCGCCGGGCACACCATTTCAAATGAGATGTCCCTCAGCTAAAGCAAATTAGCATCCCCATTATTTTGTACAATCGCCTCAAAATAAGAAGTCCGAGAGCACTCCAAATGCCACCTGATCTTCTCTGCGGCAAGCTCCCAATTTTTTTCCAGGCACACCCTGGCAATATCCTCATGCTCCCGCACGGTGCGGTCCAGCCGGCTGGCAATCATCTGCCCGCTCATCACCCGCAGCCGCACGTTCTGCGTTTGAATCCGGCCATACAGGTCATGCAGATACTCGTTGGCCAGGCCGGAAATCAGGAATTCATGGAACTCGTCGTCAAGCTGGTAAAACTCCCACCTGTTATTGGGGTTTTCCCAGCGCTGGAACAGTTCCAGAAAGCGGCGCAGCTCCTTCTGGTCGAGCGCTTCGCCATAGGTCTGGACGGCGTAGGGCTCGATGAGCATCCGAACCTCAAAAATCGACCTGATGTCGCCGATGGAAAACCCGGAAACGACGATTCCCCGTTTCGGCAGCACGGTGGCCAAACCCTCCTGCTCCAGGCGGCGGATCGCCTCCCGCACCGGCGTACGGGAACAGCCCAGCTCTTCCTGAAGGATGGATTCACTCAGCAGTTGATTGGGCAAATACTCACACATCATAATTTTCTTCTTAATATACTCATAGGCCTCACTCTGAATAGAGTGTTTCTTTTTTTCTGGCATGGAAGGTTTTCCTTTCCAAATTAGGCGCCGTTTGAAAAATAGAGATACGCGCAGCGGTGGGGGATTTTTCCGCCAGAAAAAGACAATTTTTCGTGGGAATACTGGATGCACCTCAAGAAAAATTGGGGCATTATGGTGGAAAACGGACCGCCGCTTGGGCGTATTGACATTTTTTAAGCAAGCCCTAGTATTCAGCAAATCTTTGACCCATTTTATATGAAATTTCCCCATTTGGCAAGCATTCTAAAGCCATTCGTAAAAGTAAACAAAAAGCAGGATTGTTTTTTGTGAAACTAAACGGTTTTACGGGGATTTACAGAAAAGCAGTTGACAGTTCAAACAAAGTCGGCTATCATCATTGTACAACAACTTGTATCCAAGTTTTGATGTATAATTGGGTACAAGAAAGAACGAGGAGTGGTACAATGAAAGCCATTTGCATCCAAGAACCGGGCAAAGTTGTCATCCAGGACATGGAGAAGCCCGTCCGCGGGGAGGGCGAGGCCCTGCTCAAGCTGCTCTATGGCGGCATCTGCGGCAGCGACCTGGGGTCCTACCGGGGCGGCAACGCCTACGTCTCCTACCCCCGGGTCCCCGGCCATGAGTTTTCCGCCGAGATTGTGGAGGTCGACGACAACGGCCTGGGGCTGAAGCCCGGCATGATTGTCACCTGCAACCCCTATTTCAACTGCGGAGGCTGCTACTCCTGCCAGCGGGGCCTGGTCAACGCCTGCACCGACAACCAAACCATGGGTGTCCAGCGGGAGGGCGCCTTCGCCGAGTACATTACCATGCCCATCGAGCGCATTTACGACGGCAAGGGCCTGGACCCCAAGACCTTGACCCTGATCGAGCCCTTCTGCATCAGCTACCACGGCGTCTCCCGGGCCAACGTTCAGCCGGGGGAGAAGGTGCTGGTGGTGGGCGCCGGGACCATTGGCGTGCTGGCCGCCGTGGCCGCCAAGGCGAAGGGCGCCGAGGTCACCATCTGCGATGTGGCCCCCGATAAGCTGGATTACGCCCACAGGACCTTCGGGCTGGACCACAAGCTGCTCAACGAATCCCCCGAGGCCTTTGCCAAGGGCGTGGAGGAGTTCACCGGCGGCAATGGCTACGACGTGGCCATCGAGGCGGTGGGGATGCCCCAGACCTTCCAGAGCTGCATTGATGCCGCCTGCTTCGGCGGCCGAGTTGTGCTCATCGGCGTATCCAAGCGCAACATCGACGACTTCTTCTTCACCATTATCCAGAAGAAGGAGCTGAACATCTACGGCTCCCGCAACGCTTTGAAGAAGGACTTCATGGAGCTCATCGACCTGGTGAAGGCCGGCGGCGTGGACCTGGACAAGATCGTCACCAACACCTACAAGTGGACCGACGCCCCCCAGGCCTTTGAGGAGTTTGCCGCCAACGCGGGCAGGATGCTCAAGGTCGTGCTGGACTTTACCTGATCGCTCATCGCTCAGGTTAAGTAAATAAAATCATAATGAAAAAGGAGAATGAAGAATGAAAAAGAATCTGAAGAAGATGGCCGCCGCGCTGCTGTCCGGCGCGCTGGTCCTGAGCCTGGCCGCCTGCGGCGGCAACGGCGGTAATGGTGGAAACGGCGGCAACGGCGGCGCTTCCGGCGGAAACGCTGGCGGCAGCAACCCCTCCACCCCCTCCGGCGGCGGCGCCACCGTCACCCTGCAGGTCGGCTTTGAGAATTCCAGCTCCGAGCCCTTCGGCCAGGGCATGGCCAAGTGGCAGGAGCTGCTGGCCGCTGAGGACTGCGGGCTGGAGATTTCCCTGTACCCCGACTCCCAGCTGGGCGACAAGTCCTCCCTGATCGACTCCATGACCCTGGGCGAGGGCGTCTGCACCCTGGCTGACGGCGCTTTCTACGCCGACTACGGCGTCAACGACTTCGGCATCGTGTTCGGCCCCTTCCTGTTTGAGGAGTGGGACGACTGCTGGACCCTCATCGAGTCCGACTGGTACAAGGCCCAGTGCGAAGCCCTGGAGCAGAAGGGCCTGCACATCATCGCCTCCAACTGGATGTACGGCGCCCGCCACACCCTGACCACCAAGCCGGTGAACACCGTGGACGACCTGTACGGCCTGAAGATCCGCGTCCCCACCAACCAGATTCAGACGCAGGGCTTTGAGGTCCTGGGCGCTACCGGCACCGGAATGCCTTTGGGTGATGTGTACACCGCTCTGTCCACCGGCAACATCGACGGCGCTGAGAACCCCCTGGCCACCCTGTATGGCCGCAGCCTCCAGGAGGTGGCCAAGTACCTCATCCTGGACGGCCATGTGCTGAACTTCACCACCCTGGTGTGCTCCGCCGACTGGTACAACTCCCTGACCCCCGAGCAGCAGACCGCCCTTACCGAGACCTGTAAGGCCGCCGCCGAGTACAACAACGGCCTGGTGAAGGACGCTGACGGCGACTACCTCCAGAAGATGAAGGACGCGGGCGTCACCGTGGTGGAGCCCTCCGACGAGGTGCTGGCCGGCTTCCGTGAGAAGGCCCAGGCGTTTTACGACATGGGCAGCACCTTCGGCTGGTCCGATGGCCTGTATGACACTGTGAAAGCCGCCATGGGCAAATAAGAACCGAATATCGAATCCCCAACACAGCGCGGGGGTCCGGATCAGCAATCGGGCCGGACCCCTGATATTTTCTGAAATGGGAGGGATTTATCTTGAAAAAAGACAACAAGGCGCTTAGCTTCCTGTCCCAGCTGGACATCTATGTCGCCTGCGCCGCGCTTACCCTTCTGATCGTGTGCACTTTTGTGGGCGTGCCCGCGCGCTATATCCCCTTTATCCGGCCCTTCACCTGGCTGGAGGAGGTACAGAGCGCCTGCTTGATCTGGATTGTCTTCGGCGCCGCCGGCGCGGCCTTCCGAACCGGGAGCCACGTGGCCATTGAGATGATTGTGGATCGTCTGCCCGCCTCCGTCCAGAAGGTTTTCCAGGTCCTTATCACCCTTGTGGTCGTTGTGGTCATCGGCTTTCTGTTCTACCAGAGCATCGGCTTTATCCAGATGTTCCTGCGGAGCGGCCGCGCCACCGCGATCTTGAAAATTCCGTTCAGCCTGATTTATACGATCTGCCCGGTCAGCTTCATCCTCCAGATTGTCAGCTTTATCACCACGACGGTTCGGGATTGGAACAAGATCGGCACAGAGCAGAAGATGGAGGGGATCGACTGATGCATGGTGTTATTGTTTTATCCGCAATTGTGATGCTGGCGCTTCTGTTTTTAAAGGTTCCCGTCTATATCTCCGTGCTGGGCGGCTCTCTGGTTTACTTCATCGCCAACCCCTCGGTCAACAGCATTGTCTTTGCCCAGCAGGCCATCGGCGGCGTGGAGAAGGTCTCGCTGCTGGCCATCCCCTTCTTCGTGTGCGCGGGCATTTTTATGAACTACACCGGCGTCACCTCCCGGATTATGGACTTCTGCGAGGTGGTCACCGGCCGGATGCGGGGCGGCCTGGCCCAGGTCAACATCCTGCTGTCAACCCTGATGGGCGGCCTGTCCGGCTCCAACATCGCCGACGCCGCCATGGAGGCCAAGATGCTGGTCCCCGAGATGGTGAAGAAGGGCTTCAGCCTGGAGTTCTCCACGGTGATCACCGCCACCTCCTCCATGATTACGCCCCTGATCCCCCCGGGAATCGCCATGATCCTCTACGCCTGCATCGCCAACGTCTCGGTGGGCAAGCTGTTCATGTCGGGCATCGGCGTGGGCATTGTGCTGTGCGCCTCCCTGATGATTATGACCTCCGTCATCTCCAAAAAGCGGGGCTATAAGCGCATGCGGGAGGAGAAGGCAACCCCCAAACAGATCTGGGGCGCCACCAAGCCCGCCATCCTGCCCCTGTGCCTGCCCATCATCATCATCGGCGGCATCCGCCTGGGCGTGTTCTCCGCCACCGAGGCCGGCGCCGTGGCCATTGTGTACAGCGCCTTTCTGGGCATCCTCTACAAGACCCTGAAGCTGGAGAACTGCCTTGCCGGCCTGAAGGAGACTGTCACCACCACCGCCTCCATCATGCTCATCGTCTCCGCCGCCAGCGTCTACTCCTGGGTGCTCACCAAGGAGCAGATTCCCCAGGCGCTGACCAACTGGATGATCTCCAATATCTCCAACAAGTACATCTTCCTGCTGTTCTGCAACGTGTTTCTGCTGATAGTGGGCATGTTCATCGAGGGCAACGCCTCCATGATCATCCTGGTGCCCCTGCTCCACCCCATCGCCGCCGCCTATGGCATCAATGAGATCCAGTTTGCCATGATGTACATCTTCAACAACGCCATCGGCGCCCTGTCTCCCCCCATGGGCACCCTGATGTTTGTCACCTGCGGCATCACCAAGTGCAAGACGGCCGCGTTTATCAAGGAGGCGGTCCCCTTCTATATCCTGCTGTTTATCGACCTGATGCTCTTCACCTTCTTCCCGCCCTTTACCACCCTGCTGGTGGACCTGTTCTATTGATTTTTTTCCGTTCCCGCCCCTGACGGGGCGGGAAGGAGCTTATTGGAGGTCAAAACTATGGAAAAATTAAACTACGCCGTGTTGGAAAAGAGCGGCTATTCCGGCTACATCCTAAAGGACGCGCCTGAAAAGGTCCTCCAGTTTGGCGAGGGCAATTTCCTGCGGGCCTTTGTGGACTATTGGTTCGACCTGGCCAACGAGAAGGCCGGCTGGAACGGCAAGTGCGTCCTGGTCCAGCCCATCGCCCCCGGCCTGGCCCAGCTGATCAACGAGCAGGAGGGCCTGTACACCCTCTACCTCCGGGGCAGTGAGAAGGGCCAGAAGGTGGACGACAAGCGGGTGATCTCCTCGGTCAGCCGCTGCCTGAACCCCTATGAGAAGGCCGACTACGAGGCCATGATGGCCGTGGCCGTCAGCGACGATCTGGAGCTGATCGTCTCCAACACCACCGAGGCCGGCATCACCTACGACCCCGCCTGCCAGAAGGACGACTGCCCCCCCGCCTCCTTCCCCGCCAAGCTGACTCAGGTGCTCTACCGCCGCTGGAAGGCGGGCAAGCCCGGTGTCATCGTCCTGGCCTGCGAGCTGATCGACAACAACGGCAAAGAGCTGCTCAAGTGCATCGACCAGTATATCGCCCAGTGGGGCCTGGAGGCAGACTTTGGCAAGTATGTCCATGAGGCCTGCTCCGTCTGCGGCTCCCTGGTGGACCGCATCGTCCCCGGGCGCATCCGCGACCCCAAAGAAGTGGCCGCGCTGGAGGAGAAGCACGGCTACGCCGACCCGCTGCTGGACGTGGGCGAGTGCTTCGGCGTGTGGGTCATCGAGGGGGATGAGAAGCTCAACGACATCCTCCCCTTCCGCAGGGCCGGCCTGGAGGACAAGGTCTTTGCCACCCCCGACATGAGCCCCTACAAAAAGCGCAAGGTGCGCATCCTCAACGGCGCCCACACCGGCTTTGTGCTGGGCGCTTACCTGGCCGGCTTTGACATTGTCCGGGACTGTATGCACAACGAGACAATCAAAGGCTTCATGAACAAAATGCTCTATGACGAGGTCATCCCCACTCTGCCTCTGGACAAGGACGACCTGATGAACTTCGCCTCCGCCGTCCAGGACCGGTTTAACAACCCCTTTGTCAACCATGAGCTGATGAGCATCTCCCTCAACTCCACCTCCAAGTGGCGGGCCCGGAACATGCCCTCCTTCCTGGGCTATATTGAGAAGATGGGCAAGCTGCCCCCCTGCCTGACCATGTCCCTGGCCGCCTACACCGCCTTCTACAGCAATGACATCCAGGCCCTCACCGAGGCCGGCCTGGTGTGCAGGCGCCCCAAGGGCGGCGAGTACACCGTCAGCGACGACCGCTGGGTGCTGGAGTTCTACTATGGGCACAGGGACGACGCCCCCGAGGCGCTGGTCCACGCCGTCCTCGCCAACGAGAGGATGTGGGGCCAGGATCTGACTCAGATTTCCGGGCTGGAGCCGGCCGTGGCTTCCAGTTTGAAGCTGATCCGGGAACAGGGCGCCGAGGCGGCCTACGCGTCCTGCCTGTGAGATAGGGAGGGCAGCGATATGGATTCTATCCGCATCTCCCCCCAGGACAACGTGGCGGTGGCCCTCCATCCCCTGAGCAAGGGCGGCGTCCATCAGGGCGCCACCCTGCTGGAGGATATCCAGCAGGGCCACAAATTTGCCCTCCGGCCCATTGGCGCGGGGGAGCCCATCATCAAGTATGGCTATCCCATAGGGAGGGCCAAGTGTGGCATCGCCGCCGGGGCCTGGGTGCACGTACACAACGTGGAAACCGGCCTGTCGGAGGAGGGGGAGTACTCCTATAACCCCGCCCCCTCCGCCCTGGAGGCCAAGCCCCCCCGCACCTTCCAGGGCTATCTCCGCAAGGACGGCCGGGCCGCCATCCGCAATGAGGTCTGGATCATTCCCACCGTGGGCTGCGTCAACTCCGTTGCCCAGAAGCTGGTCAGGGACAACCAGCACCTGGTGCGGGGCAGCATCGACGGGCTGTACACCTTCCCCCACCCCTTCGGCTGCTCCCAAATGGGGGACGACCACGCCCAGACCCGCAAACTGCTGGCCGCCCTGGTCCGGCACCCCAACGCCGGGGCGGTGCTGGTGCTCAGCCTGGGGTGCGAAAACCTGACCCGCGGCCAGTTCCTGGCCGAACTGGGGGATTACGACCATGACCGTGTTAAATTCCTCACCTGTCAGGAGGTGGAGGACGAGTATGCCGCGGGCGCCGAGGCGCTTGCGGAGCTGGCCGGCTACGCGGGCCAGTTCACCCGCCAGCCCCTGCCGGTTTCCAAGCTGGTGGTGGGTATGAAGTGCGGCGGCTCCGACGGCCTGTCCGGCATCACCGCCAACCCCACTGTGGGCCGCTTCTCCGACATGCTCATCGCCCAGGGGGGCTCCACCGTGCTCACCGAGGTGCCCGAGATGTTCGGCGCCGAGGGGATTCTCTTTGACCGCTGCGCCAACCGGGCTGTCTTCGACAAGGCGGTGAAGATGATCGAGGATTTTAAGCACTACTTCACCTCCCACGGCCAGGTGGTCTATGAAAATCCCAGCCCCGGCAACAAGGCCGGCGGCATCACCACCCTGGAGGACAAGTCCTGCGGCTGCGTCCAGAAGGGAGGGACCGCCCCCGTGGTTGACGTCATCAATTACGGCGGGCAGGTAGCCACCCCCGGGCTCAATCTGTTATCCGGCCCGGGCAACGACCTGGTATCCGCCACCGCTCTGACAGCGGCCGGAGCCCACCTGATCCTGTTCACCACCGGCCGGGGCACCCCCTTCGGCGCGCCCGCCCCCACGGTGAAGGTGGCCACCAACAGCGGCCTGGCCCAACGCAAGGCGGGCTGGATTGACTTTGACGCCGGCCCCGTCGCCAACGGCGAGCCCCTGGATGCCGCAGGGGAGCGGCTGCTGGATTATGTGATCCAGGTGGCCTCCGGCCAGCAAACCAATACGGAGAAAAATGGCTTCCGAGAAATTTCCATTTTTAAGGGCGGGGTCGTCCTGTAATCAAGGAGGGTTTTTGATGAACGCAGTCAGCCAAACAATTTCCAACATCGGTATCATCCCCGTCATCGCCTTCAACAGCGTGGACGAGGCCGTCCCCCTGTGCAGAGCCCTGGTGGCCGGCGGCCTGCCCGCCGCCGAGGTCACCTTCCGCACCGCCTGCGCCGAGGACTGCATCAAGATCATTAACCAGGAGGTCCCCGACATGCTGCTGGGGGCGGGCACCGTCCTCACCGCGGACCAGGCCGACCGGGCTATGGCCGCCGGCGCCAAGTTCATCGTCGCCCCGGGCTACGACCCCAAGGTCACCCAGCACGTCATCGACAGGGGAGGGCTGATGATGCCCGGCACCGCCACCGCCGGCGAGATGCAGCAGGCCATGAACCAGGGCTGTGAGGTATTGAAGTTCTTCCCCGCCGAAGCAAACGGCGGCGTGGCCATGCTGAAAAACATCGGGGCGGCCCTGAAATCCGCCAAATGGATGTGCACTGGCGGCGTCAACGCCAAGAACGTGAACGACTACCTGGGCTACAGCCAGATCGTGGCCGTGGGCGGCACCTGGATGTGCAAGAGCGACATGATCAAGGCCGGCAAGTGGGACGAGATCACCGCCATCTGCAAGGAAGCCGTCCGCACCATGCTGGGCTTCTCCCTGGCCCACGTGGGCGTCAACTGCGCCAACGAGGGGGAGGCGGAGCAGACTGCCAAGACCTTGTGCGCCCTCTTCGGCCTGGAGTATAAGGCGGGCAGCTCCTCCATCTTCGCCGGCAGCGCCGTGGAGTGCATGAAGGCCCCCTACCTGGGCAAAAACGGCCACATCGCCATCGCCACCAACAACCTGGACCGGGCCGTCTACCACCTGGGCCGCCAGGGCGTGGAGTTCGACGAGTCCACCCGCAAGCCCAAGGCCATCTACCTCAAGGGCGAGGTGGGCGGCTTCGCCATCCATTTGGTGCAGAAATAAAGGGCTTTAGGGTCCCTGATGCCGTTCTGTAGGGGCGGATATCATCCGCCCGTGGCTCTGTGAAACGGGCGGGTAATACCCGCCCCTACACAAACGGGGCGGCACAGAGACCGCCCCCTACAAAATAAATTAGGAGGAAACCATCATGGCAAAAGTAATCACCTTCGGTGAGCTGATGATCCGGCTCCAGCCCTACAACTACGAGCGCTTTGTCCAGGCCGACCACCTGGAGTTCTCCTTCGGCGGCGGCGAGGCCAATGTGGCCGTCTCCCTGGCCAACTACGGGATGGACGCGGCCTTTGTTACCAAGCTCCCCGCCCACGCCATCGGCCAGGCGGCGGTCAACTCCCTGCGGCGGTACGGCGTGGACACCAGCAAGATCGTCCGGGGCGGCAACCGGGTGGGCATCTACTTCAACGAGAAGGGCGCGTCCCAGCGGGGCAGCGTGTGCATCTATGACCGGGCCCACTCCGCCATCCAGGAGGCCACGGTAGCCGATTTCGACTGGGACAAGATTTTCGAAGGGGTGGAGTGGTTCCATTTCACCGGCATCACCCCGGCCCTGGGCCCCAACGTGGTGGACATCTGCCGGGAGGCCTGCAAGGCCGCCAAGGGCAAGGGCATCAAGATTTCCTGCGACCTGAACTACCGGGGCAAGCTGTGGACCCGGGACCAGGCCCGTCAGGCCATGACCGACCTGTGCCAGTACGTGGACGTGTGCATCTCCAACGAGGAGGACGCCAAGGATGTGTTCGGCATCGAAGCTGAGGACACCAACATCACCGGTGGAGAAATCAACCACGAGGGCTACAAATCGGTGGCCAAGCAGCTGGCCGACAAGTTTGGCTTTGAGAAGGTAGCCATCACCCTGCGGGAATCCCACTCCGCCTTTGACAACGGCTGGTCCGCCATGCTCTACGACGCGGCCAGCGGGGAATACTGCTTCTCCAAAAAATACGAGCTGCACATCATCGATCGGGTGGGCGGCGGCGACTCCTTCGGCGGCGGGCTGATCTACTCCCTGCTCACCGGCAAGGACACCCAGGCGGCAGTGGAGTTCGCCGTGGCGGCCTCCGCCCTGAAGCACTCCATCGAGGGGGACTACAACATGGCCACCGTGGCCGAGGTGGAGAAGCTGGCCGGCGGCGACGGCTCCGGCAGAATCCAGCGGTAAGCTTTTCGACAAATTCCCGCCCCTTCCGGGCAATGTCATTAAATTAAGGATTTCCTGCACCTGAAAAAGCGCCCACCACCTTTTGAAAATGTAAAAGGTGGTGGGCGCTTTTTCATGGCCCTTATGCTGTTAAAACATCGGAAACTACTCGAATTTATTTCCCCATAGCCCGGTGAAGGAAGGTGGCAATCTGCCCGCAGGTACAGGTAGAGTTGGGAGAGAAGTTGCTGCCTCCTGTGCCGCTGGTAATCTTCTGCTCCACGGCCCAAGCCATAGCTTGCGCATAGTCCGCGCTGGCGGGAACATCGTTAAACTTTCCATTGTAGGAAGCCGCCGGACTTCCCGCCGCTTTCCACATATATTCCATCGTCATGGCGCGGGTGCAGTCTGTATTTGCGTCGAAGGTGGAGCTGGACACCAAGCCCTTTTCAGCGGCCCACAGAGCCGCTTTATAAAATAATCGGTAGTCCTAATATCGGTGAAAGGATTCGCTGCTGTCGGATCCGGTGAGCCGTTAGCGCGCCACAGGAAGGCCAAAATCTGTGCCTTGCTGCAAGTTGCGTCGGGGGAGAATGTGGTCTTGCTGGTGCCGCTGGTGATGTCCCTTTCAACCGCCCATTGTACTGCGTCCGCGAAGTAGTCATTGGGTGTTACATCGGTGAAAGAAAATTTCGGAACCTCTGTTGGAGCAGGTTTAGAACTGGAATCAGGTTGTTTAAAATTGTAGTGAATGACGGCTTTTTTAGGGATAGCAGTATCATGCACATGGAAAACATCTTCATTTACAATTTTGATTGCAGACCATTGCGTTTCAGAGCCGCCATAGTAAATATCTTTCAGGCTGTCACACTCCCCAAACGCCCCATTTTGAAGTTCACAGTATAGGAATATACACCATCTTTTGGTTGTCGAACGACGACTTCTTG
>JAAWNI010000011.1 GCA_022798855.1 Lawsonibacter sp.
GCCGCCTTGCGGCGTTAAAAAATCTTGAAATCCACAAAGGATTCCTGTGATTTTTTGCCTTGCAGGGCGGCAAAATTCCTCGTCCATCCGGCATTTTCGCTTATGAATACAGGTTCTCAGTTAAGCTGATTCCAAAAGTCAGCCATTCCTTCCCAATAAGGAGGTGCGATTTTATGTACTTAGAGGAATACCGCAAGGCCCGTCAGTTAGGCCAAAAAGAGGCGAAGCTTTGCCAGTCCAGGGGCGGCTCGCCCAATCTGCCCGTGCTGGATGATATCCTGGCGGAGGAGGAGACCTGCGGCGAGGTGGACCTGGGGCTGGCGGACATCCCCCTGGAGCTGATCGTGGGCACGCGGACCGCCGGGCGCAGCCAGGCCTTTTCCCGCAGCTTCTACCCGCTGATGGAGGAGGACTCTGAGTTCGCCCATAAATGGATAAGCCTGTGCAAAGCCCACATGGAGGAGGGCATTTCCGACCCCATCAAGGTCTATGAATATATGCACACCTTTTACGTGGTCGAGGGCAACAAGCGGGTGAGCGTTCTGCGCTATTTCGGCGCGGTGAACATCCCCGCCGAGGTCATCCGCATCCTGCCCCTGAAAAACGACTCCAAGGCCAGTAAAATCTATTATGAGTATGTGGATTTCTACCGGCTCTCCGGGGTGAATTATCTCTGGTTCAGCGGAGTGGGCCGCTTCCCCCGGCTCCAGGAGGCGGTGGGCAAGGCCCCGGATGAGAAGTGGACCGAGGACGAGCGGCGCAAATTCTTCACCGTCTACACCAGCTTCTCCACCCTGTACGGCGACAAGAGCGCCAAGGAGCTGGCCGGCCGGATGACCGTGGGCGACGCCCTGCTGCTCTATCTGGACATCTTCGGCTATGACACCGTGAAGCAGTATACCCAGACCCAGATGAAAGAGGGATTCCTCCAGCTGCACCAGGCCTTCTCCCTGAAGAAAAAGGCCCTGCAAGACCTGAATCCGCTGAAAGGACTGCTGGGCCGATGAAGATTTTGGCGTTGTCTGACCAGGAGTCCCTGGGGCTCTGGGACTACTTTGACCCCAAGCGCCTGGAGGGGATCGACCTGATCCTCTCCTGCGGCGACCTGGACCCCCGCTATCTGTCCTTTATCGCCACCTTTGCCCACGGGCCGGTGCTCTACGTCCACGGCAACCACGACGACCGTTACGACACGGTGCCGCCGGAGGGCTGTATCTGCGTGGAGGACCAGATCTACACCTACAAAGGGGTGCGCGTCCTGGGCCTGGGGGGCTCCGTGCGGTATAAGCAGAAGGGGGAGCACCAGTATACCCAGCGGCAGATGGACCGGCGGGTGTGGAAGCGGAAGCTGTCCCTGATGCGCCAGGGCGGGTTTGACATCCTGCTGACCCACGCCCCCGCCCTGGGGCTGAATGACGGGGAGGACTTGGCCCACATGGGCTTCGACGCCTTCAACACCCTGATGGACCGCTACCGCCCCCGCTATTTTATCCACGGCCATGTCCACCTGAACTATGGCCAGGACCTCCCCAGGCTGTCCTCCTATGGAGATACCCAGGTCATCAACGCCTACGAAACCTATACCTTTGAATATTGACGGGCCGGGCGCTTCCCGGCCGGCGGCGCCGGAGGAGAATTTTTCCTCCGGCGTTTTGACGTCCACAGCTTGCAAGCGGGGCCGGACTATGGTACAATATGGATATAATTTGTGGGAATGAGACGAAAAAGAAGGAAGTGAGGTCTATGCCCGATATCAGGCCGGCGCCTGTTACAGAGCCGAGGCTGCGGCCGGAGCTGATGCTCCAGGTGTCCCGGGCGCTGAATTTCGACCCGGAGGAGTTCGCAAAGCGCCACCTGGAGGAGTTTGTCCATCTGTACCTCCGGGTGGACGGGATGCTTAGCTACGTGGGGGAGGAGATCGTCTCCTACCTGGCCAACCGGATTAACGAGTGCCTGTCTAAGGCGGAATATGCCCTGCTGTCCTATATTGAGTACGCCGGCCGGGCGGAGAAAAAAGCGGACTCCGACTGTTTCAGCGAGGCGGTGGCCCGCTACCTGGACACCCGGCAGCGGGTGGGCGGAGATTGGGTCTACCTCTTTGAAGGGGAGGGGGCGAAGGCCAGGTGCCTGGCGGCCTACCCCCAGATGCACGCCATCGCCCAGGCTATGTACGCCTTTTCAAAGGAAATCAAGGAGCTGAAGCAGGTGGCGAAGACCGATGGTCCGGCGGCCTGGCCCGACCCCAAGAAGCTGAAAATTTGAGCGGCCGGTTAGGCGCCGTTTGAAAAATGGAAATATGCACAACGGTGAGGAATTTTTCCACCAGACAAAGACAATTTTTCGCAGGAATACTGGATGTATTTCAAGAAAAATTGGGGCAGTATGGTGGAAAAAGAACCGCCGCTTGGGCGTATTGACATGTTTCAAACAAGCCCTAATAGTCGACGCACCGTGCCGTTTTGCCCCCTGAGCTTTACCAATTTTTAAGTGTGCTGGCTGTCAATAGCGGACAAAAGGAGGTTTGGGGTTTTTCCGCACATAACCCTTGAAATTTTCTTCACAGGCTGTTTACAAATCTTCTCTTGACAGATGGGCCAAAAGGCAATATAATGATACTGTTAAAGCCATAATCATGGCCCTACGTGAGCGGGAGACACCCCGCCGCGCGCGGAGGGAGGGAAATATAAATGTCGGAAGTCCGTGTGAGAGAAAACGAGTCTCTGGAGAGTGCTTTGAAGCGCTTCAAGCGCAGCTGTGCCAAGTCTGGAGTGCTGGCCGAGGTCCGCAAGCGTGAGCACTACGAGAGCCCCAGCGTCAAGCGCCGCAAGAAGTCTGAAGCCGCCCGCAAGAACCGCAAAAAGTTCTACTAAGCAGATAAAACCGCCGAAGCGATATGCTTCGGCGGTTTTTTAGTGTTCGGGATGCTTCCGGCTGTGTCAGAGCCTGTTTAGCATCTTGACGTGTTTGGATTGTTGAGAGGATTTTTAACGCAGTCAGGGCGGAAAATATGCCGCCAAGGCAGGCCCGGGGAGATGCTAAACAGGCCCTCAGGCCCAGGGCAGCCAGCTGCCCCGGCCCCGGGCGTCCATCATGTCCAGCGCCCCATCCAGCATCTCGGCGGCGTCGGCCATGGTGAGGGAGTCGGACAGCTGGACCGCTCCGGCGGCTTCCGCCCGGATGATCCCGGAAGCGGACAGGTTGGCCGCCGACTGCGCGGCCCAGTGGCTGGCGTCGCCGGTGGAGAACACCGCCACCGGCACGTCGGTGATGTCCAGGAGGTTGTCCAGCATGACGGTGGCCTCGCCCCGGGTGATGGCGTCGGAAGCGCCGAAGATGGGCGCGCCGGACGCGTTCCGGGTCCCCTGGACCACCCCGGCCTTCAGGGCGGCGGAGACGGCCCCCTTGGCCCAGGCGGGGATGGCGTCGTCATCGGAGAAGCCGGTGATGGTGATCCCCTCCAGGTCCGCCAGACCGGCCACCGACATGGCCATGGTCAGAAACTGGGCCCGGCTGACCGCCTGATCGGGGTCGAAGAAATAGCGGCCGTTCACATACCGGCCCACATAGACCCCCTCCTCCGCCAGGCGGATGGCGGATTTCTGGACGGGGTGGCCCTCCAGGTCGGAGTAGGACACTTTGGTGTCCGGCTTGTCGATGCGCAGGGACACCTTGGCTTCGGGGGAGCTGTTGCCCGCGGGGTCGATGGCCACATAGGTGAAGGAGTCAGAGCCGGTCTTGTTCTCATAGGGGGTGTAGACGAACTGGCTGGAGCCGTCCTCCGCCAGTGTGACCGAGCCCCGGGCGGGGGTGGAGGTCAGCTGGAAGGTGAGGGCGTCCCCCTCGCCGTCCACAGCGTCGAAATAGCCGGTGATGGCCACGTTTTTATAGGTGGACAGCTCCATGTTCCGGGCCACCGGCGGGTTGTTCTCCTTGTCCAGGAGGTAGATGGTCGCCGTGGCCTGGGGGGCCTCCTGGCCGGAGGAGAAGGAGGGGGTGAAGAGCAGGGAGGCGGTGGTGGCAGTGGGGTCGGAGGAGCTCTGGAAGCGCAGCCCCCCCAGGGCGGTGGCGTCCACAAAGGCCCCCTCCTCCACCGGCTGGCCGCCGATGCACAGGATGCCTGTGCCGGGGTCAGGGAGGGCGTCGACGCGGATGCCGGTGAGGACGCCGCCGGTTTTTACCACAAAGTCCTCGGGCTGAAAGACGATGGTGGAGCCGATCAGGCCGTTTTTGGAGAAATCCTCCACATACGGGTCCTCCGTCTTCTTGTTCCAGAAGAAGGCGGAGCCGGGGAGGATGAGGGAGAAAGCCAGCGCCAGCGCCAGGAGCGGCGTTGCGGCCCGGCGGAACGAAAAGGTGCGGTTCATAGTGGGATACCTCCTTAAAGATGGATGTATCCCTAGTGTTTTGCCCTTTCAAGGAAATTATGCGGAGAGAATTTGATGGACAGGCGGGGCTTCCTCAGAGGGGGCGGCTTCGGCTCTGCCCGGGCTCACTCCCCGTATGTATCCCCGTCCGCCAGCGACATGACGGACACCTCAAAGGCGGTGCGCTCCTGGAGCTGGCCGTCCACCTCCTTGGTGTAGATGCGGCTTTGCAGCCGCCCCTCCAGCGCCAGATGGTCCCCCACCGCCATCTCGCCGCAGCGGTAGGCCAGGCTGCCCCAGGCGATGCAGGGGAGGTAGTCGGCCCGGCCGTAGCGGCGGTTGATGGCCAGGATCATGTCGCAGATGGTGCGGCCCAGGGGGGTGGTCCGGAGGACGGGGGGCTTGCACAGGGTGCCGGACAGCTCCAGCCGGTTCTCGTCCTCCCCCTCCTCCTGAGACAGCGTCCGGGCGAAGACGCTCACCACCAGCCGCCGGCCCACCCCGCTGCGGTTGTTGAAGGTGCGCACCTCCCCCTGGACGGTGAGGGGGGAGCCTGGCTCCAGGGGGAACGCGTCCAGCTGCTCCCGGGCGGCCACCACATGGAGGAGGTCCTCCGCCCCGGAGAGCCGGCGGACCGCGAGGGGGAGCATAAAATACTCCACGCCGTGGTTGACATGGGACGGGGTGGGGAGGGCGTCCAGCCGCCCGCGCAGAAGAATCTTGTTTTTGTTGGCCTGCATAAAGCAACACTCCTAATTCGCGATATCGTTAGGTGTCGGTTGCTTCCATCCTATGCGGGATTGGGGAGGGGTATGTCCAAAAGAAATTCCCCAAGAGGAGGAATCCTCTTGGGGAAGGGGCATCTGTCAGCGCCGGCCGCCGAAGCCGCCGCCCCGGGAGCCCCCGCCGAAGCCGCCGGAACGGCCCCCGCCAAACCCGCCGCCACGAGAGCTGCCGCCAAAGCTTCCGCCCCGGGAGCCGCCGGAAAATCCGCCGCCGAAGCTGCCCCCAAAGCCTCCGGAACGGCCCCCGCCGGAGGGGCGTCCGCCAAAGGTGCCGCCCCCTCTGGGGCCCCGGCTGCCCGCGCCCCCGAAGCCGCTGGAGCCGCCAAAGCCGGAGCCGCCCCCAAAGCCGCCGCCAGGCCCGCCCGGACCTCTGGGCGGCCTGGGAGGAGGAGGGGGAGGGGGCTGGCGCCAGTGCCGGCGGTACCAGGAGGTGCCCGGTCCGTGCCAGAAGAAGATGGGCCGGAAAACCACCGGGGGGTTGACCACGCCGTAGTAACGCCGGCGGTAGGTGTTGTAGCGGCTCTGGTCAATGGCGTTGATGACCACCACAATGGCGATGAGGATTATAGCCAGCATAACCAGCCCCGCCATACGCTCCCCTCCGCCGGAGTGGCCGGGGGAGTAGGAGCCGCCGGGCTGGGCGTTGCCCAGGCCGAAATTCTGGTAGTAGATCTGGTTGAGCTGTTCATAGAAGGCCAGGACCGTCTTGTCGCTCAGGCCGCCGGACAGGGCGTCCTCCAGCTGGGAGACTGCCTTGTTGGTCAGGATGGTGGCGAAGTCGTTTCCAGGGGCCACAAACCAGTCCTCGTCCCGGGCGGAGATGGCCAGAATGGCGTCCCCCTCGCCCAGGCCCATGTCGGAGCCCTGGAGCCAGGCGAACTCCTCCAGGTCGCTGGTGGAACCGGTGGTCACAACGGCCACCACGCTGTTGTAGCGGTAGTCCCAGTTGGCGTTGTAGAGGGCGATTTCCTTCTCCGTCTTGGAGGACAGGACGCCCGCGTCGTCCCAAATCCATTTTTCGTACTTGGAGGTGGACAGGCCCTCGTCCAGGCCTGGGCCGGGAGCCGGGGCGGGCGTGTTGGATGCGGGGCCCTTTGACAGGCCGATTCCCACCGCGGCGGCGATCATCACCCCGGCCAGCAGCCAGGCCACCCAGGTTTTCTGCAAAAATTTCATGGCGTCATCCTTCCAACGAAATCGAGCACGCTGTCCAGCCCTGGACGCGCTCCAGATTTTCCAGCCACTCCAGCTGGAAGCCCGTCTCGGAGTAGCCATGGCCGTACAGATAGTAGTCTTCAGGGAAATCCTCCGGTTTGTTCCACCGTATTTTCCCTCTTGGGACGCTATAGGCGAAATTCCAGGTCTGGTAGCGGCCCAGGACGACGGACATCCAAGGGATGTCGTCATAGTCGGGGCGGGCCAGGAACCGGCCTTCCGTCTGGCGTTCAGCGGGTGGCAGGGCGGCAAAGAGGGGCGTCTCCGCGCCGGGCAGCTGAGCGCAGCCCATCAGCCACAGGGTCAGGTTCATCATATCGTAGAACCGCCCCGGACGGGGCCAGAGGATCAGCGTCCAGCTGGGGTCCTCCGGCAGGGCCGTAAGGAAAAACCGGAACTCCTTTGTTTCCCCCTCTGGCGCGGAGATGTGCTGATACTCCTCCAGCAGCTTGACTACGGCGTCCACCGGGCAGTTCGCCATGGAAAAGCAGGTGTAGCCGTTCAAATCAAAGGGCAGCTCAGGATGCCCCTTGGGTTCTCTCGGCATTCTCATCAGATATCACCCCCGCAGCTCCAGCAGCTTCTGCTTCAGCTCGCCCTCGATGCGGCCCAGCTCCTTCTCGGCTTCCTTCCGCTTCTGGGCGCCCTCGGTCTGGATCTTCATCACCTCGTCCAGGGTGGTGATGAGCTGTTGGTTGGTGTGCTGGAGTGTCTCCACGGAGACGATGGAGCGCTCGGCTTCCCGGGCAGTCTCGATGGTGCCCATTTTCAGCATGTCGGCGTTCTTCTGGAGCAGCTGGTTGGTCATATCGGTGACGGCGGTCTGGGCGGCGGTAGCCTGGCGGCTGTGCTCCAGCCCCAGGGCCAGCACCATCTGGCTCTTCCACAGGGGGATGGTGTTCACCAGGGAGGACTGGATTTTTTCCAGCATCTGGGTGTCGTTGTTCTGGAGCAGGCGGGTCTGGGGGCCCATCTGAATGGAGATCATCCGGGTGAGCTCCAGGTCGTGGAGCTTCTTCTCGAACCGGCCGCACAGGTTGGCGAAGTCGTTGTAGGCCTGGGCGTCCTCCTGGGCGCCGGTCGCCTCCGCCTTCTTTTTCAGCTCCGCCAGGTCGTGGGCGCGCAGGTACTCCAGCCGCTTCTTGCCGGCCAGGATATACATGGTCAGCTCCTTGTAATACTTGGTATTCAGCTCATACATCTGGTCGAACATAGCCACGTCCTTCATCAGCGTGACCTGATGGTTCTCCAGCACCTTGACGATCTTCTCCACGTTGACCTCGGCCTTGGAGTAGCTGGCCTTCATGGCTTCCAGCTCGTTGCGCTTCTTCTGGAAAAAGCCGCCGATGCCCTTTTTCTCTGGCTGGCCGAAGGTTTTCAGCTCCACCACCAGGGAGCTGAGGGCTTCGCCCACCTCGCCCAGGTCCTTGGTCCGCACGTTGTTCAGGGCGCTTTCAGAGAAGGCGGCGATGTTCTTCTGGGCCGCCGCGCCGTAGTTCAGCACCAGATTGCTGTCGGTGATGTCGATCTTTTGGGAGAAGTCCTCCACCATCTTCTTCTCCGCTTCGCTGAGCATGGACTCGTCCAGCTTGACGGCGTTGGCGTCCCGCGCCGCCTGGGCGGCTTCCTCCACCTGGGGGGCTTCCGGGGCGGAGGGGGCCAGGGTCAGCTCGGGGGCGGCCACCGCCTGGGCGGCGGAGGGCTCGAAGGTCAGCTCGGGGGTGGTGCTCAGATTCAGTTCGTCACTCATAATAATCTTCCTCCTGTTGTTTGTTTTCAAAGTATTTTACCCAGCTTCGTCCTACGACAACGATACAGGCAATCAGTACAATGCCCCACAGCCCCCATGCGCTGCCAGGTATGGAGATCAGCAGGGGCAGTATGGCCCAGAACAGCAGCAGGGCTGTACAGGCGGTATTGTCCGCCAGAACAACATTCCTGTCTCCATTTTTGTCCCAGGTGAGAAGGATAAACTGGAACAGGAAGCAGGCAGCCATCAACCCCTGTACGGCCCAGCGGAAGTGAAACCCCTCCATAACCTCCACCCACCGCTCCTCGCTGAAAATGCCCAATTCATAGTAGTGCGGGTAGTTCCGAAAGTCCATCCAGGCGGCGAAAGGGATAAAAAAGACCATCACAAGGTATAGCCACCGGAGCCACTCAGGGGGTTTCTTTTTCTTCATAGCTTTTCTCCTTTTTACCGTAGGCCAGAAAGCGGCGCCAATGGAAAGCGAAGCTGAAGAGCTGGAGCAGGATGAGCAGGGCAAAGAGCATCCGATTCTGCCAGCCCAGCTCAGAGAACGCGAAAAGGAACGCGCCTAATTGCAGGGCCAGGATAAAAGTTTGGAGCAGCGCGCCGGCAAGGCAGTCTCCCCTTGTGATAAATTTTTTGTCCATACAGCCCTCCTTCCTGTAGGGGCGGCCTGTGGCCGCCCTTGTCAAAGCCTTTATCCCTCCGCAGGGGTAAGGCACCTTGTTTATTGGAAGTCCTTCTGTGAACGGAATCCCCCCCACTTCGTGGCCTCCCCTACCCCCTCTGGCCTTCGGCCATCTCCCCCTGACAGGGGGAGTCGGCCCCCCTTTAACAAGGGGGGCTTGGGTGCTTGGAAGGCTCCGGTTTTGCTCCAAAGGCCCCCTTGTTAAAGGGGGCTGTCGCCGCCGCAGGCGGTGACTGGGGGATTCTTTTTCTTTGAGCTGTTTCGCTTGAGGGAATCCCCCCGCCTCCAGAGAACGGTGCGCCGGGGTCGTCGCGCCCTACAGGTTTCCTATAAGGTGCCTCCATCACAGCTCCAGGGTGGGGCCGTCCATCCCGCCGGTGGGTTTCGTGCCGCCGGACAGCCCCTCCTGGGCCAGCAGGTTCTCCATGACGGTGATGTCGGTGGAGATGTCCAGGGCGTCGTCGCCGAAGAGGGCGTCCAGCTGCTTGTCAAAGGCGGTGCACAAGGTATCCAGCATCTTCTCCACCTTCTGCTTGGTGGCGTCGATATTGCTGCCCGAGATGCCGGTGGAGTCCATCCGGTCGTAGGCGTTCAAGAGCTTGATGGTGGTGGGCAGGAAGTAGTCCAGGAACCGGGAAATCTGGGGCTTTTTGGCCGGATTGTCGATGACATGGTCGATGATTTTCCCCGTGGCCTCCTCCAGGTGGTCGATCTGGGCGGAAATCTTCTCGTCGGGGATGGCGTCGTTCAGCCGGCGCAGCTCAGAGATGGCCCGGTCCTTCTCCCGCCGGAGGGCGGCCACCTGGGGGTCGGCCTTCTCCTCCTTTTTGGGCTCCTGGGCCGGGCCGGGGGTCTGATAGACCTTGTCGGTGAAGATGGCCTTGCCCGCGGCGAAAGCGGCCAGGGACAGCCCGGCGCAGATCAGGTAGTCGCTGGCCCGGTGCAGGGGGAACAGCAGGGCGTAGCCCAGCCAGACAAAGCCCACCAGATAGATGGGCAGAACGGACGTCTTTTTGCGGGTGGTCATGGCGCACCTCCATAGGGAATGAATCACCTGTATTTTACCCCTAACAGGCGGGGAGTGTCAAGGAAATTGGAACAGTTTGCAAAATTGCCGGAGAAGGGGTATAATAAGAAAAAAGCGCCCGTTGGGGCGCGGGAGGTATTATGAAAACTGGCTTGGTATTGGAGGGCGGGGCCCTCCGGGCTATTTTTTCCAGCGGCGTGTGCGACGGCCTGCTGGAGGGCCATGTCATGGCCGACTATGTCATTGGGGTGTCGGCGGGCATCGCCTACGGGGTGAGCTATGTGTCCAGACAGCCCCGGCGCAATCTGGAGGTGGTCACGCGCTTCGCTCCGGACAGGCGGTACATGGGCTGGCGCAACCTGGCGGACAAGGGCAACCGCAGCTATTTCGGGCTGAAATTCGGGTTCAGCACCATCCCCAACGAGCTGGTGCCCTTCGACTACGACGCCTTCGAGGCCTTCCCCGGGGAGGTGGAGGCGGTGGTCACCAACCTGAACACCGGCAGAGCGGAGTACCTCCCCGTCCCCCGGCGGGACAAGGAGTCGGTGGTCCTCCAGGCCAGCTGTGCCATGCCCCTGCTCTTCCCCGTCTTTGAGATCGGCGGCCAGCCCTATCTGGACGGCGGCATCGGCGACGCCATCCCCTGGCGCAGGGGGCTGGAGAAGTGCGAAAAGGTGGTCGTGGTGCTCACCCGCCCGCGGCGCTACCGCCGCAAGCCCGACCATGTGATGCAGCTGATCCGGAAGCGGTACAGGGAGTATCCGGAGTTCGTGTCGGCCATGGAAAACCGGGCCGAGGCCTACAACCGGGACAGGGAAGCGCTGTTTCAGGCGGAGCGGGAGGGAAGGCTCCTTGTGGTCGCCCCCGAGTCCACCCTGGGGGTGGCCCGGACCGAGCGGAACACCGAGAAGCTGCGCCTGCTCTGGGCGGCGGGCTATCAGGAGGCTGTGGACCGGATGGAGGAGATTAGAGATTATCTGCAAGGCTGAGCGCCGCCCCGGCCCGGTCCACCTGGCTGGGCTGGAGGGCGTAGAGGTTCAGCGTGTCCCCCACGATGGTGAAAAAGGCCCCCAGTTTGGCCAGATTGGCCTGGCTCTGCCCCTGAGCCAGCGCGGCGGAGAGGGCGACCGCCATGGTCAGGAGCTCCCCGCTGTTGGCGTTGTAGATGGAAGACAATAGAACCACCTCCGGACCATCCTATGCGGGATGGGTCCAAGGAGGTGAGGAAAAGAGGCGTTTTTCATGAAAATTGTTGTGATCGACGGCCAGGGCGGCCGCCTGGGCCGGCTGCTGATCGAGCGGGTCAAGGCCCGCCTGCCCCAGGCGCAGGTGTACGCCCTGGGCACGAACAGCGTGGCCACCGCCGCCATGCTGAAGGCGGGGGCGGATTTCGGCGCCACTGGGGAAAATCCGGTGGTCCGAGGGGTCGCGGACGCCGACGGAGTCCTGGGCCCGGTGGGAATCGTGGTGGCGGACGCCATCCTTGGGGAGGTCACGCCAGCTATGGCAAAGGCCGTGGGCAGCTGCCGGGCCAAAAAATTCCTGGTGCCTATGAACAGCTGCGGGGTTGTGGTGGCCGGCGTGGAGGAGCTGCCCATGCCCGATTACGCGGCGCGGGCGGTGGACTGTCTGGCGGAAGAGCTGGGAAAGAGATAGCGGTATACCGCAGCCGTATCCACAACCGCCGGGCACTGTGCGGCCGTCATGCCATCTGGGGCGGAGAAGGCCCCCAGGGCTGGCCTCCAGGCTGTTTTTCGGGAAATTTCGAAGAAATTTTCTCATTCATAAAATCCGCTATTGCATTGCGGGGCGTGATTTGTTATAATCTACGCAGAAAACAAAAATGCGGCAGCTTACGGGTGGTTCCAGCACCCGCAAGCCTGCACAGGTGAAAGACAGCACACCTACGCAACGGACTCACCGCACCGCACAGGTATTATACGATATTTCACCTCTGTTTGTAAAGGGGGATTTTATCGTTTTCCTCTGTGCCTGCTTTGTCGTATGTGGATTATGCTTTTTTACACTGTGCGGGCTTACCCTGCGCGGTGTTTTTGCTTTCTCCCGGCGGCCTCGGGGGTGTTTTCCGGGGCCGCCGTATATGAAAGAAAATGGAAGGGGAAGCAAGATGATTGTTTACGGAAAGCCAAACTTTGGACACGAAGAGATTGTAAGCGGCGGAGTAAGATCATGGGCAAGCGGGCCTGACAGCGCCGGGGGTGTTGGGGTCCAAATTTCTATCAAAAATGACTCAGAAAAAACAATCAAGTATGTCAGGTTTAAGGTGATTCCCTACAATGCGGTAAACGATGTAGTTTCCAGTTCAATTGGAGGGGTAACAGATCAATGGCTTAAAATTACCGGTCCAATCGACCCAGGAGCCCGCTACAACGGGGCACAGTGGGAAAGCCTCTGGTACAATTACAGCATTGCCCGGGTTGAGATTTTGGAAATCCACATAGAGTACATGGATGGGAGCATGGAAACCATTCCGGCCAAAGACATCCACTATGAGCAGAATCCGCAGAATCCAGGGTGTTATGTCGCCACGGCGGTATACCACTCCTACGACTGCCCCCAGGTGTGGACCCTGCGGCGGTTCCGGGACGGCGTTCTGGCGGAGCACTGGTACGGCCGGGCCTTTGTGCGGCTGTACTACGCGGTAAGCCCCACCCTGGTGCGCTGGTTCGGGGAGTCGGCCTGGTTTCAGCGGCTGTGGCGGGGTCCGCTGGACCGGCTGGTGGCCCAACTCCAGGCCAGGGGCGTGGAGGATACCCCCTATCAGGATAAAATTTGGTAATCAAAAGCGGGACGCTGAAGCTGCCATTGGCGGCCAACGTCTTTGCCATATTCGTTACCCCCTATGTAGTTTTATTTTCCTACATAGGGGGCTTTTTATCTATTGTCCATTTTTACTGGGACAGTTCAAAAACTCTGACCTCCGGAATACAGACGATAAACTTGCAGCCCCACTCGGCCGCGTATGCCGCTGAGCGGACAATTTCATCCGTCAGATTCCAGGGCAGGATGAGCAGGTAATCCGGCCGGCGCTCCCGCAGGACCTCCGGCCCCACGATAGGGATGAGGCTGCCCGGGAGGTAGAAGCCCTGTTTGTGGGGGTTGGAGTCCACCACAAAGTCGATGACATCATGTTTGATCCCGCAGTAGTTGAGGAAGGTATTCCCCTTAGCGGCCGCGCCGTAGGCGGCGATACGCGCCCCCTGCTGTTTCAGCTCGGTAAAGAGCCGGAGCGCGTCCAGCTTGATTTTCCGCATTTGAAGTGTAAAGTCCCCATAGGTGCGGATGTTTGTCAGACCAAACCGCTCCTCCCGCTCCAGCAGCGCGGCGGCGGAGGGGCCTGCCTGGACATGCGCCTGGTGTCCGGCGTAGACGCGCAGGGAGCCGCCATGTGTCTCCAGCTCCTCCACGTCGTAAATTTCCAGCCCGTGGGCCTGGAATATCCTCCGCACAGTGGTCAGTGACAGATAATGGAAGTGCTCGTGGTAGATGGTGTCGAACTGGCTGTGTTCAATCAGCCGCAGCAGGTGGGGGAACTCCATGGTGATGGTGCCCTCGGGGCTGAGGACCAGGGCCAGCCCCTCCACAAAACTGTTGATATCCGGCACATGGGCCAGCACATTATTGCCGATCACCAAGTCGTAACGGCCGTCCGCGGCGGCGATATCCCGGGCGGTATCGGTCCCGAAAAAGCAGCACTGGACCTCGATCCCCTTGGCCCGCGCCGCCTTGGCCACGTTCTCCGCCGGCTCGATCCCCTTTACCGGGATGCCGTAGGGCTGAAAATATTGCAGCAGATAGCCGTCGTTGCAGGCGATCTCCAGCACGCGGCTCCCGCCGTCCAGCCCCAGGCGGGGGACGATCATATCCACGTAGGCCTTACAGTGCTGGAGCCAGCTCTGGGAATAGGAGCTGAAATACTGATACTCCCCAAAAATCTGCTCCGGGCGCTGGTAGAGGGCGGCCTGCACCAGAAAGCAGCCCCCGCACACCTGGACCTTCAGCGGGTAGTAGGTCTGCCCCTGGTCCAGGGCTTCCGCCGACAGGTATTCGTTGGACAGCGGAGAGAAGCCCAGGTCAGCGAAGGTGTGCTCCAGCTTCTGCCCGCAGAACCGGCAATGTTGATTATCCAAATTGATCTCCTCCTATTCCAAATCACGGCGTACCGGCCCAAAAGCGCCGCAGGCCCTCCTCCAGCGGGACGCGGGGGCTCCACCCGGGGGGCGGGGGGAACAGGCGCTGAGGGCGCTCCAGCACGCGGTCCGGGTCGGGGCGTCCGCCCCAGTTGGCCTGGAAGTCCAGGCCGTTTACTTGCAGCATCAGCTCCGCCGTCTCCCGCAGGGAGCGGGGCGCCGCCCCTGAGAGCTGGAAAAACGAGTGGGCCTGGCCGGGGCGGTCCAGCGCGGCGGCGGCCAGGATGAAGCCCCGGACCACGTCGTCGATGTACACGGCGTCATAGACCTGCCGCCCGGAGGTCAGGTCCAGCGGGGCCCCGGTGAGTGCGGACCGCCGGATCAGGTTCAGGACCTTCGGCCGCTGGTCCCCCGGCCCGTAGGTGTCGGACAGGGCCAGCGCCGCCGCCCGCAGCTTCCCCTCCCCGGTGTAATAAGCCGCCAGGTCGGAGAAGCCCTGTTTCGCCGCCGCGTAGAGGGTGAGGGGCCGGTAGTCCGGACCCGGGAAGTGGGTGGTAGCCGTGGTGGCGTAGACCAGGCGGCGGCACCCGGCCATGGACATGGCCTCCAGCAGATAGGCCCCCAGAAGCAGATTGCTTTCCACCAATTTCGTGATGGACCCCATGTCGTGGGCGGCGGTGTAGTGGGCGGCCAGATGGTAGACCGCCTCCGGACGGCTTTCCGCCAGCGCGGCGGCCACGCTCTCCCCGCCGCCGTCATAAGGCAGAAGGGTCAGCCTGTCCCGCAGCTCCGGGGTGAGATATGCCTCGTTCAAAGGCTGGCGGACCAGGGCGTAGACTGCGCAGTCCTGGGTGAGCGCGCCGGCCAGCCTGGAGCCGATATAGCCGGTGGCTCCGGTGATCAGAACTCGTTTCATGGCGGCTCCAGCCCCCTTCGGAAGGCCGCGAAGCTCTGGAAGCCCTGGTCCCTCTGGGACAGGATGGGCGCTCCGCTCAGCGGCCAGTGGATGGCAAGGCCGGGGTCGTTCCAGAGGATTCCGCTCTCGCTGTCCGGGTCGTAGCGGTCCCCGCACAGATAGTGGAGTACGGCTTCCTGGCTGAGCACCAGAAACCCATGGGCGAAGTCCTTGGGGAGGTAGAGCATCCGCCGGTTTTCCCCGGACAGCCGGAAGCCCTGCCATCTGCCGAAGGTGGGGGAGTCCGGGCGCAGGTCCACCGCCACGTCAAAGACCTCCCCGGAGAGCACCCGGACCAGCTTATCCTGGCTGTGGCTGCGCTGGAAGTGCAGGCCCCGGAGGGTATTGCGGCAGGACTTGGACTCCAGCTCCTCCGCCAGGGTGAAGGAAATCCCCTGGCTGGCGAACAGGCCGGACTCAAAGGTTTTGGCCAGATAGCCCCGGCTGTCCGGGAGGAAGAGGGGGGTGATGAGGGTCAATTGTTCTATGGAAGTAGGCTGAAAGAAGAAGGGCACAGTAGTTTCCTCCTTATGGCTCCAGGGCTTGCGGGAAGATGGGTTCGTCGGTCCCATACAGTATTTTTACACCATACTGATCCGCCAGGCATGTCCGCCAGACCGTTTTTTGGCCGCGCGTCGTGACGTAATAATCCGCGAGCTGAAAGAGCATATGCTCATCTACATCGTCGCCCGTCTGCAATGTCACGTAGCAGTCTCGGTGGGAATATTCCCGCAAAATTTCTTCGATTGCCTGTACATTCTTTTTGCTGGAGTGCTCCTTCGGCAGATAAATCAGCAGTTCGCTATCCGGGCGGTCTTTCTCGAAATACTGCCGCAGCACTTTGGGATAGAGGGGGAAGGATTCTTCGGCGTCCGCCACAAGCAGCACAATGGCCCGCTCCTTCTCTGTGTGCGGAGGGGGGGCGGAACTGCTGTTTATGTCCGCACAGGAAAGACACTTGGAGATGAACTCCCGCACCGGCAAGTTAAAATCCTCCCTCCGGGCCTGCTGAACCTCTGGCGGCCAGTCCCACCAGGCGATTTTTTGCAGGTCGGAAATTGCCCCCTCGTCAAACCGGTACCGGATGACCCGGGCGGGATTTCCGCCGGCAATCGCGTATGGCGGCACATCCTTTGTAACGACGGCGCCCGCCGCGACCACACAGCCGTTGTGGAGGGTCACGCCCGACATGATTGTGGCGCCGTGGCCGACCCAGACGTCATTTTGCAGTATGATGGAGCCCTTGCGCCTTGAGCGCCAAGGCCGGTTTACCGTTTTGAGGCAGGACAGTTCGCCTTGGGCGACAGATTGATAATCATGGTTGATATCAATAATAAAGGTGATTTCTTCCGCCAGGGAGCATCCTTTTCCTATTGCGACGTGGTGCCGTCCGGCTGCGGGGGCGAAATCAATGCCGCTTCGAATTTTGAGCCCTACAATGTAGCTGTCCGCGTCAATACTCAGCATCGGGAATTGCTTAAACCCGCTGTCAGGCAGATCAGTTACCATTACGGTGTATTTTGGAATCTGGTGTGGTTTCACCTCAACTGTTGCTAGCATCTTCAAATCTCCCTGTTTTGCTTAGGTGCGTATTATTTTACGCACCTCACATAGTACTTCTCAACCTCCAGCCGCTTTTTCTGGCCGCTCTTGAGGAATTCCTTTCCGTAGTGGCGGACCACAAACTCATCCAGTCCCTGAATGGGCTGGATGGCTCCGGAGAAATCCACGCTGGCAAAGAGTTTCGCCGCTTCCTCCTTCACCTGCTCCGGGCGCAGAAGGCGGGCGGGGGAGTCCGGGATGGAAAATTGCAGCATCTGGCTCAGGCGGACGGCGAAATAGGGGTTGGCGAAGAAGAACACCAGCTGGCCGCCGGGGGCCATCCGCCGTGCGATGGCTTCCAGCAAGCCATAGGGGTCGGGGCAGCCCTCCAGGCCCCGGCCCAAAAAAACGGCGTCAAACTGGACGTTTGGGAAGCTGTCCCCCAGGGCGGACAGCAGCCCGGCCGGCGGAACACAGACCGCCCCCTCGGACTGGGGCTCCAGGTCGGGCAGATAGCACGCCTGGGTTGTGGCGTGGTAGACGCTGCCCTCCCGCCCCATGCGCCGGAACCAGTTGCGAATCTGCATGGCGGTGTCGCCGAACCCGCAGTCGATGCCCAGGATATTGGCCCGGCCCGTCTGGGCGGAGGTAAACTGATACTGCTGGACCCCCTGGAAATCGTAGCAGAAGCCATCCCCCCAGGGGTCCACCCCGTGCTTCTGCAAAAACAGCCTGCGGCCCTGGCCCAGGGTGTCCTCCTTCCCCTGGACGGCCTTGACGGTGGCGGAGCCACGGTGGTAGCACATCACATCCTCGCACAGGACTTGCCGGTATCCGCGGCGGCGGGCCCGCAGGCTGAAATCGTCATCCATAAAGTCGAAGGTGTAAAACAGCGGGTCCCAGAACCCGATTTCGTTGAGGGCCTGGAGCCGGAACAGGCCAATGGCCGGGAGCACCCGGGCCCGGTCGCTCCACAGCCGGGGGTTGGAGCGGTTGTGCTTCTCTGCCAGCTTGACCAGGGCACCGCAGTCCGAGACGGGGACGTTGACCTGCTGGTAATTGCTCATATTGCAGGTGGCCGGGACCACCGCCGCGATGTTGGCGTCGGAGTCCGCGCAGCGCAGCATGATGTCCAGCCAGTCCTTTGTGGCCACCGTGTCGTTGGCCACGTGGACATAGTACTCGCTGTCGCAAATCTGGGGTAGGACGCAGAACATGGTCCCCCGCATGTTGGCCTTGTAGTGGATGACCCGGCCCACGCCGAGGCCTTCAAAATACTCCCCCACGCCGTCTGTGGAGCCGTGGTCCACCAGGATCAGCTGGGCGTTCAGCGCTTCAAAGTCGGTGTGCTCCAAAACGCTCTCCACGCACTGCTTCGTCATCTCCAGGTGGTTATAGGCCACCACCACAACCGTGGCCCGGTACTGGGGGGGATTGCCGCCGCTGGTATAATAATTCTGGTAGTTCCGGGCAAATTCCTCCCGGTAATAGCGGTCCATCCGCTCCTTGTCCGGGTAGACCGCGCCCCAGTAGTAGAACGCCTCCCGCAGCTGCCGCAGATAGGGGAACAGCTGAAATTCCATATGGAAGGCCGCCCGCTCTGAGTCGCCGGAGCGGATGGCGGAGCCAATCCGCTCCAGGGCGTCCGCCGTGTTTTCCAGCATCTCGGTGGTGTAGGCGTGCTCCAGCTGGGGCAGAAGGGGCTCCTGGGCCTTCCGCACCGCTCCGGTGACGGCGGACAGGTCCTCCAGAAGCCGCCCGGCTTCCTCCCGGCCGCCCCCGGTGTGCCGCTCCAGCAGCTCCAGGCTGGCGCCGCAGGCGGTATCCAGCAGGGCCAGGATTTGCTCCAGCAGCTCCCCGTGATTTTCATTGACCATTCCAGTTACCTCATTTTCCTGTCAAATATGCCTGAATCTGCCCCAGGGTAAAGGCGGACATATCCTGTCCGGACAGCCACGCCTTGGTCCAGCCCACAGTCTCGGCCACGGCCCGGGCTGCGTCCCACTTGGGGCGCCACCCCAGGACCGCCCGAATCTTGGAGCAGTCCAGGCGGAGCACCGCGTCCTCATGGGGGCCCTCCTGGCCGGTGTGCTCCCAGCGCAGCCCCTCCCCCCAGGCCTGGCAGAACAGGCCGGCCAGCTGGCCCGTGGCCAGGCAGCCGTCCACCTCCGGGCCTACGTTGTAGCTGCCGGAGAGGGCGGCGTCCTCATACTGCCGCCGGGCGATCAGCAGGTAGGCGGACAGGGGCTCCAGGACGTGCTGATAGGGCCGGACGGAGTGGGGGTTGCGCAGGCGGATGGCCTGTTTGGCCTGGGCGGCCCGGACGCAGTCTGGGATGATGCGGTCGGCGGCGAAGTCGCCCCCGCCAATGACGTTCCCCGCCCGTGCGGTGCTGACCGCGGCGCCCCTCTGGGCCAGAAAGCTCTTCTGATAGCTGGCCGTCACCAGCTCCGAGCAGGACTTGGAGTTGGCATAGGGGTCATAGCCGTTGAGCGGGTCCGCCTCCCGATAGCCCCAGGGCCAGCTGTGGTTTTCATAGACCTTGTCGGTGGTGACGTTCACCACGCTCCGGACGCAGTCCGACCGCCGGACGCACTCCAGCAGGTGCACCGTCCCCATCACGTTGACGGCGTAGGTGCCCACCGGGTCCCGGTAGCCCTCCCGGACAATGGGCTGGGCGGCCAGATGGAACACGACCTCCGGCTTCGCTTCGTCAAAGGCGCGCCACAGGGCGTCAAAATCCCGGATGTCCCCCGGGACGGAGCGCATTGTGTCCTTCAGGCCGGCGATCTCAAACAGGCTGGGGCTGGCGGGGGGCAGGGCGAAGCCCGTGACCTCCGCCCCCGCCATGGCCAGCATTCCGCACAGCCAGCCGCCTTTAAACCCCGTATGCCCTGTGACAAAAACTCTCTTGTTGTTGTAAAAATCCAGCATCGCGTTTACCATACCCGCCAGGGGGCGTCTCCCTTTTCCCAATGTTCCTCCAGCCAGATTTTGTCCCGCTGGGTATCCATGCACTGCCAAAAGCCCTTGTGCTTGTAGATGCCCAGTTTTCCTTCCAGGGCCAGGCGCTCCAGGGGCTGGCGCTCAAATACGCAGCCCTCCTCATCGGTGAGGTAGCGGAACACCTCCGGATTCAGCGCCATAAAGCCGCCGTTGATCCAGCCGCCGTCCTCCTTGGCCTTCTCCCGGAAGCCGGTGACCGTCTGGCCCTCGATATCCAGGACGCCGAACCGTCCGCCGGGCTGGACGCCGGTGAGGGTGGCTGTTTTTCCGGAAGCCCGGTGCTGCTCCAGCAGGGCGTTCAGGTCCACGGTGCCTACCCCGTCGCCATAGGTCAGCATGAAGGGCTCGTCCCCGATGTACTTCTGCACCCGCTTGATCCGCCCGCCGGTCTGGGTGTTGAGCCCGGTGTCCACCAGGGTCACCCGCCAGGGCTCCGCCACATTCTCGTGGACGGTCATGCGGTTTTCGGCGGAGAAGTCAAAGGTCACATCCGAGCGGTAGAGGTAGTAGTCCGCGAAATACTCCTTGATGATATGGCCCTTGTACCCGCAGCAGATGACAAAATCGTGAAATCCGAAGCTGGAGTAGTACTTCATAATATGCCACAAGATGGGCTGTTCGCCAATGGTGATCATGGGCTTGGGCTTGAGGTGGCTCTCCTCGCTGATGCGGGTGCCCAGGCCGCCGGCTAAAATCACTACCTTCATTGGGCCAGCCCTCCCGCCACGGGGGCCTCAAGCCCCTCGATGAGGTGGGCCACCTTCTGATAGACCGGGCTCTGTTTCAGCGCCGCCACCGCCGGGTCCTCCGGGTCGTAGGCGGCCAGGAGGGTCCGCACCTGGCCGGCCAGGGCCAGCAGCTCCTGGGAGGCGGAGGGCCCGAGCTGCGGGGTGTGCTCCGTCAGGAATTCCACCATGATCTTCATCTCGGGGCAGGACTCCAGACCGGCCCGGAGAAGCTTCACATACCCCATGTTGTCCCCGGACTCCAGCGCCTGGAAGGCCCTGCCGGCATACCAGCCGAACCGGTACACCGGGGGCAGCACCTCAATATTTTCCTCCCGCAGCACCTCCGGGGTGTAGCAGCGGGAGACGTACCCGCCCGCCGCCTTGGCAAAGGCTTCCGCCAGGGCCATGCCCTGCTCCTGGTCGGTCCAGTCGAAGGCCCGCACGGCGGCGAAGGCCATGCTCTTGGCCCAGGCCAGCTCCCGCCAGCTTCCGGAGCGCCCCGCCCCCTGGCAGGCCACGCGGAAAAACCGCTCCTTGTACTGGGACAGGCGCTTGGCGATGCGGTCCATCTCCTCGATGCGGACGTTCCCCGCCGGGGGCGGGAAGGCCGCGCCATGCTCCAGGGCGTGGATGAGGGCGGACACCGAGAAGTCCCCCCAATTTTTCACCATGCCCAGCAGCCTGTCCAGCTCCTGGACGCCCTCCGCCTCCATGACGGCGGCGGCGGTGCCAACCTCACACTGGCCGGCCAGGGGGGTGTAGAGCGTGTAGCTGCAGCGGTGGAAGTCCTCCCGGGCGGCTTCCTTCTCCCGGACGTCGGGGCCGAAGGCCAGGGGCGCGGTCTGCAAAAAGGCGTCCATCAGCTCCTCCGCCCGCTTCCCGTCCGGTTCGCTGGTAATCCGCTGATAGAGGCGGAGGATGGCGGGGGCGGTGTCCTGGCCGGTGGACACCTGGCACTCCTGGAGGTTCTTGAGGGTTTCGCCCACCAGATTCCCGGTCAGCACCTCCACCTTTTCCAGGAACTCCACCGCCCGGGCAGGCTGGCCCTCCTCCCGGCAGGCCACGGCCATTCCGGTGAGCATCTTCTGCCGCCACTGGTGGGACGCCCCCAGGAGGGTGCTCACCCGCAGGGCCACCTGGTCCCCCCGGCCTGCGTCGTAGTCCTCAATGGCGGCCATGTACATCTCGCCCCAGGGGATGCATTCCTTATACTGCTTGTTCTCCCAGCAGCGGATGAAGGCCAGAAAGGCGATGTCAATCCGGGAATAGAAGGAATCCGGGAACAGCTCCACACCCCGGGCGGTCCACTCCTCCTCCTCCGGGAGGTTGTGGTTCCGGGCGGCCAGCACGGCATAACGAAAGATCGGCGGGCCGAAGGCACGCCAGCCCTCCTTTTTTCCCTCCACCGCCGCCAGCCCCCGGCGGACGTAGTCCAAATGCTGGGGGTCGGGGCGGCTGCTCTCGATGTATTGCAGCAGGGTCCGGACATTATCCGGGTCCTCCTTCAACAGCTCCTCCAAAAGGGCCTGGTTGCGCTGGCGCTTGGCCTTGCCTGCGTCTTCATTCAGGCCGACGTAGCCGTCGTGGTGGAGGATGGTGTGGGACAGCGTTTTATTGACAAAACCATCGTCAGGCCCCCGCCACATCTCATGGACCGCCCCCTCGTAGCGAATCCCAGTGGACATGCGCAGGATGCGGATGGTCAAAAAGTCATTATAGTCGTCAAAATTGTCGATCTCCCCATAGTTTCGGACTACCACGGTACAGACATCCAGGTCCTTTCGGTTATTGGAGCGCAGGAAGGAGGACAGCTCCTTCACGTCAGAATCCAGCCACTCGTCGGCGTCCAAGGTGAGGTACCAACGGCCGGAGCAGCGGTCCATCACGGCGTTCCGGGCGGCGGAAAAGTCGTTGATCCAGGGGAAGTCAAAGACGACGTCGGCGTATTTTTCGGCGATTTCCCGGCTGCCGTCGTCGGAGCCGGTGTCCGCCACGACCAGCTCGCAGGGCACCGCCTCCCGCAGGGGGGCCAGGGAGCTCAAACACCGCTCCAGACAGCGGATTTCATTCTTGAAAATAATTCCAATAGACAACAAAGGCTTTGGCATGGCTGTTCCTCCTATGTAGGGGCGGGTATTACCCGCCCGTGCAAACAATCATCATTTGGGCGGATGATATCCGCCCCTGCGGCAAGACAAATCGGGGCAATCGGGAAAAAGGAAGAGCTTTCCGCTTTCCCGATTGTCCCACATGGAAACAGGGGCCGGGCACAGGCCCGGCCCCCATAATGGTCGATACGGAATCGCGCGCGGGGATTAACCCAGCAGCTGGAGCACGCCCTGGGGCACCTGGTTGGCCTGGGCCAGCATGGCCTGGGCGGACTGAACCAGAATGTTGTTCTTGACGTAGCTCATCATTTCCTCGGCCACATCGGTGTCGCGGATGGTGGACTCGGCGTCCTGGATGTTCTCGGCCATCACGGACAGGTTG
>JAAWNI010000266.1 GCA_022798855.1 Lawsonibacter sp.
GCGCCCATCATCATCCTCACCGCCTACGACTGGACGGACATCGAGGAGGAAGCCAAACGGGCGGGCGTCACCGCCTTCTGCGCCAAGCCCCTGTTCATGTCCGACCTGAAATCCGTCCTTCTGGCGGCCAACAACCTCATCGAGAAGGAGGAGGCCGCCTCCTGGACCCAGGCGGATTTTGGCGGGAAGCGGGTCCTGCTGGTGGAGGACAACGAGCTGAACCGGGAGATTGCCGAGGTGATCTTGGAGGAGACTGGCTTCCAGGTGGAAACCGCCCCGGACGGCACCGACGCGGTGGACATGGTGCGCCGGTCGGAGGAGGGCTATTACGACGCCGTCCTGATGGATGTGCAGATGCCGGTGATGGACGGCTACGAAGCGACCCGCGCGATCCGGGCGCTGCGCCGGGAGGACGTGAAGGCCTTGCCCATCATCGCCATGACGGCCAACGCCATGGAGGAGGACAAGGAAGCCGCCCTGAAAAACGGTATGAACGCCCATATCGCCAAGCCCCTGGACATCGACCTGTTTTTGTCCGTTCTGAGCAAGTACCTGCACTGAGTGCCGGGGGCGGCTCCGGAATTTGCCGCTGTAAAGAGGAGAGCGCCAGCCCTGGCCGGGGCCGGCGCTCTCCCTTCCACACCCATGGGAAAATTTCCTTGACATAAGCTTTGAATCAGATTAGAATAGCGTTCAGCCTGCTTTCAGGTTTTTATTCTATAGAGAGGTTTATTATTATGAAAATCAAGCTGTCCGACCACTTTACTTATGGTAAATTACTGCGTTTTACCCTGCCCTCCATTGTGATGATGATCTGCACCTCCATCTACAGTGTGGTAGACGGGCTGTTTGTCTCCAATCTTGTGGGTGAGAACGCGCTGTCGGCGGTGAATATCATGTTCCCACCGGCCATGATTGTGGGCGCTGTGGGCTTTATGCTGGGGGCCGGCGGCAGCGCCATTGTGGCCCGCACCATGGGCGAGGGAAAACAGGAGCTGGCGAATCAGTACTTTACCATGATTATTCTGTGCGTGCTGGGCGCCGGGGTGGCGCTGTCGGCGCTGGCCCTCCTGTTTGTGGAGCCCATCGCGCGGCTGGCCGGCGCCAGCGACCTGCTGATGGACGACTGCCTGGCCTACGGCACGGTGATTCTGGGCGGCAGCTTTGTGTTCATGCTCCAGGTGACCTTTCAGACCTTCTTTGTGACGGCGGAGCTGCCTAAAATGGGGCTGTTTTTCGCCCTGGCTTCCGGTGCCACAAATATTACCCTGGACTACCTGTTTATCGGCGTGCTCAAGCTGGGGGTGGTGGGGGCGGCCTGGGGGACCGTGCTGGGCTACGGCCTGGGCGGGCTCCTCCCGCTGCTCTATTTCCTCAAGCCCGCGAAAGGGGCGCTCCGCCTGTGCCCCACCAGGCTCTACCTCCGGGAGCTGAAAAACGCCTGCGTCAACGGCTCCTCCGAGTTGATGAGCAATCTCTCCTCCTCCCTCATCGGCATTCTGTATAATATACAGCTGATGCGGCTGGTGGGGGAGTCGGGAGTGGCCGCCTTCTCTGTGATGATGTATGTGGACTTCTCCTTTGCCGCCGTCTTTCTGGGATTTTCCATGGGAAGCGGCCCCATCGTCAGCTACCACTACGGGGCGGGGAATGTGGTCGAGCTGAAGTCCATCCTCCGCAAGAGCCTGACGGTCATTGGAGCCGCCGCCGTTTTGATGGTGGCGCTGGCGGAGCTGCTGAGCCGGCCCCTGGCCATGGCCTTTGTGGGCTACAGCCCCGCCCTGATGGAGATGACGGTCCACGGCTTTCGAATTTTCGCCTGGGGCTATCTGTTCTCCGGACTGGGGATTTACGGCTCCAGCTTTTTTACATCCCTGTGCAATGGCGTGGTTTCCGCGCTGATCTCCTTCCTGCGCACCTTCCTGTTCCGGGGCGGGATGGTGCTTCTCCTCCCCCTGTTCCTGGAGCTGGACGGGATCTGGCTGGCGGGCGTGGCGGCGGATCTGTTAGGCGCGTTCACCGCCGGAGCCCTGATTTGGAAATACCGTAAACAATACCACTATCTATAAGGAGGTCCTATGGAGGGAAACAAAAAAATCGCCGGCTTTCTGCTGGCCGCCTCCGGAGCCCTGACGCTGCTGGCGGGCTTGGGCGCGTTGAGGGGGATAGACCGGGCGGCCTCCGACCTGTGGTATCAGAGCCGGAGCGCCTCCGACGGGGACATCGTCCTGGTGGGCATTGACCAGCGGGCCCTTGAGGAGATCGGGCCCTATCAGCAGTGGGGCCGGGAGGTAATCGCCCAGGCCATCCAGACCCTGAATCAGTCGGAGGACTGCCGTCCGGCGGTGATCGGCGTGGACGTGCTCTTTGCCGGCGAGACAGACGAGGAGTCCGACCGCTGGCTGGCCCAGGCGGCTGGGGAGTACGGAAATGTGGTGGCCGCCTGCTCCGCGGAGATTGGCAGCGCGCTGGTTGAGGACGGGGACGGGGGGTACCGCATGGACCCCTTCGCCGTTCAGAGCTTTGACGAGCCCTTTGAAGCGCTGAAAGAAGCGGCAACCCAGGGGCATATCAACGCGATGCTGGATACCGACGGCATTTTGCGCCACCATATGCTGTGGCTGGACCTGCCGGACGGACGCCGGGTGCCGTCCATGGCCCTGGCGGCGGCAAATTTGTCCCGGGAGTACTGGGGGATGGACCCGGTGGAGCAGCCCCCCACGGACGGGCGGGGGTTCTGGTACGTGCCTTTTTGCGGTGCGCCCGGGGATTTTGACCAGTCCATCTCGGTGGCCGACGTGCTGTCCCAAAGGATTCCCGCCGATTTTTTTGCCGATCGGATTGTCCTGATCGGCCCCTACGCCGCCGGCTTGCAGGACAGCTACCTCACATCCATCGACCACGCGCGGCCGATGTACGGGGTGGAGTTCCAGGCCAACGCGATCCAGGCCCTGCTGTGGGGCGAGTATAAGTGGGAAGCGGCGGACGGCGTCCAGCTGGCCGTCCTGTTCGTCCTGCTTGTCTTGGGCGCTTTTGTCTTTTGGCGCGGGCGCGTGGCCGTTTCCACCGGGCTGTGGATCGCGCTGTGCGGCGGCTGGCTGCTGCTGTGCAAGGCGCTGTACAGCCAGGGCCTGGTCCTCCACGTGCTGTGGGTCCCTGTGGGGGCCACGATCCTCTATGCCGCATGCTTGGCCGTCAATTACGTCCAGGCGGCCAGAGAGCGGAGGTTGGTGCGGGAGAAATTCAACCACTATGTGGCCCCGGAGATCGTGGACGAGATTTTAAAGCAGGGCACGAACTTCCAGGCGCTGCTGGAAGCGGGCGGGAAAAAGACCAGCGTCGCGGTCCTGTTTGTAGATGTGCGGGGCTTTACCACCATGTCGGAGCGGCTGGACGACCCGGAGAAGGTGGTGCCCATCCTGAACCGCTACCTGACGCTGATCGCCCAGTGCATTCTGGACAACGGCGGGACCCTGGACAAGTTTATCGGGGATGCGGCCATGGCCTTCTGGGGGGCGCCGGTGCCCCAGGAGGATTATGTCATGAACGCCGTGAGGGCGGCGGCGGATATGGCTAAGGGCTCGGAGGTGCTGGCGCGGGAGCTTAAGCGGGAGTTTGGCCAGTCGGTGTCCTTTGGCATCGGCGTCCATGTGGGCGAGGCCGTGGTGGGGAATATGGGCTCCCCCAAGCATATGGACTATACCGCTATCGGCGACACGGTCAATACCGCCGCCCGGCTGGAAGCCAACGCCCCCGGCGGAACGATTTATATCTCCCGGGCGGTGGCCGACTGCCTGGAGGGGCGGATTGCGGCGACCTCCCTGGGGGACGCCGTGAAGCTGAAAGGCAAAACCGAGGGCTTTGAGGTCTTGACCCTGGACAAGATTCTGGACCAGCGGCAAGAGGGCTCCCATTGAACTGATTTGGAAAACAAAGCCATGCAAATTTCTGTATATCTTGCCATCTCCTGCGGATACTAACGCTGTCAAAGCTATAAAACCGCAGGAGGCATGAGATCAATGAAAGCAACTGGGATCGTGCGCCGCATTGATGATTTGGGTCGTGTTGTCATCCCCAAGGAGATTCGCCGGACCATGCGCATCCGGGAGGGCGACCCGTTACAGATAACGTTGGAACCGTGGGAGCGGTTCTGCGCTGGGGTGCTGGGGCTGGAGAAACGGATGGGGTTTGGTACATAAGGCTAAAACTCGTCAGAAAAACCGTATAGTTTTTCTGACGAGTTTTAAATAAAGCAATTAAAATTACCGGATACAGCCGTATCCGGTAACTTGTTGCCTTATGGCAGCAATCCGCTGAAAATATCCTCCAGTGCGATCTCAAAATCGTCATGGAGGCTGCACTTGAACTTGGTGGGAAAGGAGTTCCGGGAAGACGGAATAGACCTCGTGATGGTCCGGGGAGCCGCCGTTCTGGAGGTAGGCTTCCACGGACTTTTCGGCGGGGCTGGCCAGCCAGTATTCCCGATAACCCAAACCGGCAGATCAAGCAAGCCTCTGCCCGCTTGTCAAGACGTGGTTTTCGGGGTATAATGGTCAAACAAGGAGATTCATGTCAAAGAATGCATAGACGTGGATAGCTGGCTGAAATGGGAGGATTTTGAGTGGAAACTGCTGGGATAAACGGCACAAGGAGGCGGAAGGGATGTCTTTGGAAAGCGAAATCCGTCATTTTTCAGACGATGTCAATCCCAAGATTTTGGCCCGCGGAGAGGACTATTTTCCACCATACTGCCCCAATTTTTCTTGAAATACATCCAGTATTCCTGCAAAAAATGTGTTTGACTGGTGAAAAAATTCCTCTCCATTGTGCATATTTCCATTATTCAAACGGCGCCTAACGATATGGGGTATGGTAACTGAGTGGGCGGTTAAATTGGAGATTTCAAGCAGTTTTGCTCATAAGAAGGGAAAATTACCATGCAGATTAATAAACATGGATCATTTTATATTCGGAATGGGTGGCCAACGAAAATCATTGACGCCATGGATATTCAAGGCCGGAGCAGTTATATCTTTTCACCCAACAACGAGCTTTCTGCGGTAGATCAAATTGGCATCGGACGTGTGATGGTCAAGGCGCTGCGCTATTGAGCAGCGGTTTTAGGAATTACCGTAGAAACCAAAACCCAACAGGGAGTCCTTCATACGCTTACTGGTTTCGGAGAAATGATTGCGCAATATGATTCATACAGTCAAAGAGCCGGCACCTTGTGGTTCCTGCACAGAAATTTGTCGCGCAGCATAGAAGAGGCCACCGCTTGGTCGTGGGCGTTCAATATGTATACAGCAAAGTCGTCTACAAAAGACGAATTTGTCTCGGCATTTTACGCTTTTGTTCAAACAAGCGGCGGAAAATATGCAAAATCTGCCATAGAAAAGGAATTTGACTGTTTTAAAAATACCTATGTTAGCGACAAGGCGTTCGACCTTGACAAGATTTTGGAAGAAGATACGATCCCCTTCTTCGCCCCACGAGGTTGCTGGAGTATGTCGGCGGTGGGCGTTTTGAAAAGAGACGCATTTCAGCAAAAGATATTCCCATACATGTATTCTTTTACTGCATCCTCAAGGACAACGAGACGCACTTACAGACCAATGTGCAGATCAGCATTGATACGCTGTTTGAAGAAATGAACCAGGTGGGGAAATATATGAATCTTAGCTATACAACTTTGTTAGAACTTCTCCAGCAAATTGAAAATCGTAAATGGATCTCTATTGTTAACAACTTTGGAAGCAGGTATATAGAAATAAAGCGGAATGATGCAGCAGAACTTTTCGTGGAATATTACAGGGAGGTAGAGGAATAAGGGCCATGCTATATACCGATTTAATCCGGCAGGAAGGGGAATATACTTACTCTGCTAACATACAATTTGATATTGAAAACGACTATAAATTGGGACGTTTTATCCCAAATGAAACCACAATTGGTTTATTGCGGGAATACTTTATAGATATCTCCCGTGACAAACCAAGCTGTCATTCACGCATATTATATGGCTCATACGGTACAGGGAAATCCCATTTTTTTAACAGTTTTGAGCTTGCTTTTGAGTAAAACGCATATTGGTGGGGACGGTTACCGGCAGTTCATTGCGAGGATTCACGAACTGGACGAGCACTTAGCGGCAGATATTGACACATTTATTCAGGACAAAACAAGAAAACCGTTTTTAGTGGTCCCCATTGTGTTTGATTTTGAGGACTTTGACCGTTGCTTGTACTTTTCCTTGAAGAAGAAGCTGGACAGTCTTGGGAAAAAGGTCAGTTTCAAGACTTTTTACGATCAGGCAGCGTCGCTGGTCCGGCAGTGGAAGGCGAATCCAGAGTCGCAGAAACGTCTCTCGAAAGCGTGCAAAAAAACGCAGATTACGATTCCACAGTTGGAGGAAAAACTTGCCCAATTGGAAAAGGATGTAGAGGCTGTTTTTCAGCGCGTTTTTGCTGAAATGACATTTGGAGTAAAATACATCTACGAAGTCACAAATATTTTAGATACGATCAACCAGGCCAACCAAGCTTTGGAAAGTGAATACGAGGGAATCGTGTTTATTTTCGATGAATTCGGGCGGTATATTGAAGATAATATCAAAAAAATCAAAGTTAAGACCATTCAAGATCTAGCAGAGTTTTGCGACCATTGTCAGGGAAATCATCATATTATTTTGGTTTCTCATATGGAAATCAGCCAGTATACGCAGAAGCAGAGCAAAACCGTGGCGAATGAGTGGAAAAAAGTTGAGGGCCGGTATAAGGCCACGCCAATCAATGACAAGCAGGACCAATGCTTATCGTTGATCCGGAATATTCTAACCAAGGAATCGGAGGTCTGGGAGGCATTTAAGGCGCGCCATCAGGAGGAATTAGATGCGATGTACGCGGAGGCATCGGATTTTAAAGCCTTTTTGGCAGATGTTGCACGCGGGGAAAACCCGCTTGAAGGGGGATTCCCGCTTCATCCGATTTCCCTGTACGCACTGGACAAACTTTCAAAAAAAGTCGCCCAGAATGAACGGACATTTTTCACCTACTTGGCCAGTAAAGAGGATAACAGCCTCTACCGTTTTTTGCTGAAAACTGATTTGAGGGAGTTCCACTTTGTGGGCATTGACGAAATATATGACTATTTTGAGCCCAACATAAAGGCGATTCAAAGTGACTCAGGCTATGAGTGGTACAGAAATTTGCAATCGGCGCTGGCAAAATGTCATAGGAATGAATATGGTGATGAGCCGGAAGTAAAGCTCCTCAAGGTTATTTCGGTCATAGGCATCATCAACGATGCGAGTACTTTCCGCGCCAACAAATCAACGCTTTTCAGCGTGATTGATTGCCCAAAAGAGATTCTTTCCAATGCATTGGCAGGCCTTTGCGAAAGTAGGATTGTCAAGTACTCCCGCTCTTATGATCGGTATGAATTTTATGAAGCGAGTGTATATGATGTAGAGGCTATAGTGGAATTTCAATCCACGCCCCCCGCGAGGGGGGCGACGCCGCTGCACCACAGCGCGGGGGCCGGCGCTTTTATTTCAATCCACGCCCCCCGCGAGGGGGGCGACCAAGGCTGGGGAGCTGACCCGCCGGGGCGTAGTGATTTCAATCCACGCCCCCCGCGAGGGGGGCGACCCTGACCCAGGTTCGTCATAATAAGGCCGGGACCATTTCAATCCACGCCCCCCGCGAGGGGGGCGACCCTCAGCGGAGGACACATTATATCCTTTAGATTCCAAATTTCAATCCACGCCCCCCGCGAGGGGGGCGACGTCATCGGGGATTTACAAGTAATACCTCTTTCCGTATTTCAATCCACGCCCCCCGCGAGGGGGGCGACCCTCATGAACAAGATTGGCTTTTCGGTGGATGGAATTTCAATCCACGCCCCCCGCGAGGGGGGCGACGTCTGTACAACATGGATTGCCTCTATGATTTTGTCATTTCAATCCACGCCCCCCGCGAGGGGGGCGACCATGGTAAGACGTAAATATGGAGACTGCCAGCGATTTCAATCCACGCCCCCCGCGAGGGGGGCGACTTTCAGCCCGTTCAACCTCTGACCGGGACATGACAGATTTCAATCCACGCCCCCCGCGAGGGGGGCGACTGCAACACCAATTATTTCGGCAAGCTCTTTTTGAATTTCAATCCACGCCCCCCGCGAGGGGGGCGACGGTCCACCCCAAAATCATCGTGCAGCTTCTGGATCATTTCAATCCACGCCCCCCGCGAGGGGGGCGACTGGTTTCCTGCTGAGACGGATTATCGTAGGTATTATTTCAATCCACGCCCCCCGCGAGGGGGGCGACAGGGGATTTCCAGCTGTTCAGCTAAATCCTTCCTTATTTCAATCCACGCCCCCCGCGAGGGGGGCGACCGCATTGGAATTGGATCATATTCTGGGTTATGGATTTCAATCCACGCCCCCCGCGAGGGGGGCGACTTGTTCTTTCTTTTGTCGGTTTTGCGAGAATGAGATTTCAATCCACGCCCCCCGCGAGGGGGGCGACGTGGCCTGCCGCTGAAAGAAAAGGGGTACACCCTATTTCAATCCACGCCCCCCGCGAGGGGGGCGACCCTGACTGTCCAGCCGCCGGGAATAGCCGCTGTCATTTCAATCCACGCCCCCCGCGAGGGGGGCGACCTGGCTCCGGGATCGCAAATGGACGGAGAAGATATTTCAATCCACGCCCCCCGCGAGGGGGGCGACTCATTTCCTGCCCGAAATTTATTCCAGATAAACATTTCAATCCACGCCCCCCGCGAGGGGGGCGACTTTTCACGGGCCTACTTCCCTCTCATTATAACCATTTCAATCCACGCCCCCCGCGAGGGGGGCGACCCTGCTGCTGGCACCGGGCCAGCTCTGCCTGGGAATTTCAATCCACGCCCCCCGCGAGGGGGGCGACGCTGGCATGTCCAGCTCCCACGCAAAAAAAGTAAATTTCAATCCACGCCCCCCGCGAGGGGGGCGACGTGATGTCCTCGCCCTCTCTGATAGCTCCTATTATTTCAATCCACGCCCCCCGCGAGGGGGGCGACCGCCTGACCATGATAGCACAGGCCGAGACCGATAATTTCAATCCACGCCCCCCGCGAGGGGGGCGACTGAGCTGGCCGGACTGCCTATGGCTGCTGCACCAATTTCAATCCACGCCCCCCGCGAGGGGGGCGACACCAAGAGCGGTTTTTATCAGGACCCGCTGAAACCATTTCAATCCACGCCCCCCGCGAGGGGGGCGACACGACAACGGCATTGCCACTACCGTCACCACGCAATTTCAATCCACGCCCCCCGCGAGGGGGGCGACAGAAACCGCCTATCAGGTTCTTTTATCAGCCGAAATTTCAATCCACGCCCCCCGCGAGGGGGGCGACCACAAGCTCTCTAAAATGCCCGCTTACATAGGAGATTTCAATCCACGCCCCCCGCGAGGGGGGCGACACCAGGCCCTGGCACCGGATATCCTCACGCATTGATTTCAATCCACGCCCCCCGCGAGGGGGGCGACCCTGGCCGCTTCACACCGCCTAGATTCCACATCCAATTTCAATCCACGCCCCCCGCGAGGGGGGCGACACGATGTAAAAAAGCACAGCCAGGGCGGAACGGTATTTCAATCCACGCCCCCCGCGAGGGGGGCGACCAGCTGCCCCATGTCGGCCTGTTTGCCACAGATAATTTCAATCCACGCCCCCCGCGAGGGGGGCGACGTGCTTTGGCAATGTGCGCTGCGCCGTGGATGGATTTCAATCCACGCCCCCCGCGAGGGGGGCGACGGGCCGTCTGTGATTGCAGGACACGCCCATAAAATATTTCAATCCACGCCCCCCGCGAGGGGGGCGACTGGAAGAAAGGACCACCTATGATAACCCCAGAAATTTCAATCCACGCCCCCCGCGAGGGGGGCGACCATCGGCGAGTGTCGGCTTACAGCCTACTGTTGCATTTCAATCCACGCCCCCCGCGAGGGGGGCGACTACACATACGCCGCTGCGGCCAGCGTCTAAGGAGATTTCAATCCACGCCCCCCGCGAGGGGGGCGACCGCCGCCCGTCAAACTCCCGCATAGCCCAGTCCACGATTTCAATCCACGCCCCCCGCGAGGGGGGCGACCCGGCGCTTGGCCTGCTTCTCGTCCTCATACTCATTTCAATCCACGCCCCCCGCGAGGGGGGCGACGTACGGCAGATATCATGTGATTGGAGTGGAATGATATTTCAATCCACGCCCCCCGCGAGGGGGGCGACCGCATAAAACCACATCAGGATGACATTAAAGAGCATTTCAATCCACGCCCCCCGCGAGGGGGGCGACGGGGATGGAGGTCATCATCAGGGGAGCACCCGAAATTTCAATCCACGCCCCCCGCGAGGGGGGCGACAGGTCGGCAGAGCGGATATCAGGGGTATGCTCCTATTTCAATCCACGCCCCCCGCGAGGGGGGCGACAGCGTCAATTCCCTGGGCCATCATCAGCTGGGAATTTCAATCCACGCCCCCCGCGAGGGGGGCGACCCGTTGAAATTCACCTGGCCGCAGCCGTTGGTGGGATTTCAATCCACGCCCCCCGCGAGGGGGGCGACCATCCCATTCGCCTTTATCGGCTTCCCAGACAGCAATTTCAATCCACGCCCCCCGCGAGGGGGGCGACGTCTTCGCTTGCCAAAGCACAGGGCCTGGTCTTATTTCAATCCACGCCCCCCGCGAGGGGGGCGACCTTCTGTCCATGAGTCCTCTTCTCCACCTTCCGATTTCAATCCACGCCCCCCGCGAGGGGGGCGACGCCGCTGAGTCTCGCAGCAACACTGCTGATTCTGATTTCAATCCACGCCCCCCGCGAGGGGGGCGACTAGAGGCCATTAAGCAGGGTGACACAGATACAGCATTTCAATCCACGCCCCCCGCGAGGGGGGCGACCTCGCTGCTGGACCGTGGCAGAGGGATGATGAGCTATTTCAATCCACGCCCCCCGCGAGGGGGGCGACCGAAGCCGCCCCAGCCGCCACCGCCCCAACCGCCATTTCAATCCACGCCCCCCGCGAGGGGGGCGACGCCAAGCTGGATGCCATGGAGATGGCACGCAAGGATATTTCAATCCACGCCCCCCGCGAGGGGGGCGACGGTTGAGTACAGGGGCAAGACCATGACCCGCTACATTTCAATCCACGCCCCCCGCGAGGGGGGCGACCGATGGACGCAGCGGCCAGCCGGGCCGCAGAGGTATTTCAATCCACGCCCCCCGCGAGGGGGGCGACGGCGGCTCTCGCAAGATCGCAGGGCCTTGTTCTATTTCAATCCACGCCCCCCGCGAGGGGGGCGACATAGAGGCAATCCATGTTGTACAGACCAACATGGATTTCAATCCACGCCCCCCGCGAGGGGGGCGACGCCCGCAAACTTGCGGTAGATGAGCGAATTGAGATTTCAATCCACGCCCCCCGCGAGGGGGGCGACCCCTGGAGGAGTTCCAGGCCAAGACCAAGGACATATTTCAATCCACGCCCCCCGCGAGGGGGGCGACGCTAGACGCCTCAGAGAAATGGGGAAAAGGTTAATATTTCAATCCACGCCCCCCGCGAGGGGGGCGACGCGCAATATATTTCACATCACCAAACGACACGGCAATTTCAATCCACGCCCCCCGCGAGGGGGGCGACAGGAGGCGGGGGCGGGGAATAACGGGGGCGTTTCAATTTCAATCCACGCCCCCCGCGAGGGGGGCGACAGTTTTCAAGCAGGGTACAAACTACTCATGGCGATTTCAATCCACGCCCCCCGCGAGGGGGGCGACCAGGGTGACTGGGGCCACGCCGAAGTACATGGAATTTCAATCCACGCCCCCCGCGAGGGGGGCGACAGCAAAAACAGCCAAATGATTCGACTGTCTTCACAAAAAAACAAACGATTATTACAAATGGTGTCCTGAAAATACGCTTGATTACGAATATGTTATGTGTTCTCCTAAAAATTTCATTCAGAATTCGGTGCGAAGCTGCCGCGCTTTTCTGTTTACTTGAACTTCGCATCTAAAGAATCAACACAGCCTCCGGGTCATAAGATTCCTTTACCCCAAAGTGCTCAATCTTGTTTTCATAGCGGTTTCCTAAGTAATAAAACCGCAGGCTGTCCTTTCCCGGGTCCATAATTTTACACAGCTTCGCTTGCAGCATGCGGCACTGGGCCGCGTCCAGCAGGCATTCAAAAACAGAGTTCTGCACCCGCTGGCCATAATTGACACACTGCTTTGCAATTTGCCGCAGACGTTTGCGGCCGGCGGCGTCCTCAGTGTTCACATCGTAGGTAATTAAAACCAGCATCCAATCACTTCCATAAAAACGGCGGGTAAGCGTCCAAGTCCCCCCGGAGATAGCGGGCCAACAGGAGCGCCTGAATATAAGGGATCATTCCCCACGGGAGCTTTTCCCCCAGATAGGGGTGGGTCAGCGCCTCTTTTTTCTTTTCCTGCCAATGCTTCAAAAACGTTTTCCTGCCGCTGTCTGTCAGCAGCACCGCGCCGCTCTCCATATATTGAAAGTCCGCCGCCTTGACCTGGCGGTTGTTGATGAGCGTCAGCACAAAGCGGTCCGCCATACAGGGGCGCAGCTCCTCCATCAGGTCCAGGGCCAGGGAGGTCCGGCCCGGGCGGTCCCGGTGCAGAAACCCCACATAGGAATCCAACCCCACGCCCTCCAAGGCGGAGGCGCAGTCGTGGGCCAGAAGGCTGTAGGCGAAGGAGAGCATGGCGTTAACCGCGTCCAGCGGAGGACGGCGGCTGCGGCCCCGGAAAGCAAATGTCTCTTTATCCCCCAGGATCATCTCGTCCAAAACACCGAAGTAGGCGGAGGCTCCCACCCCCTCCAGGCCCCGCAGCTCCTCCGGGGCGGCCGCCTCCTTGGCCTGGGCCAGCAACCCATAAATTTGCTTGGAAGCGGAGGCCAGTTTTTCACTGTCCACCCGCAGTCCGTGGTCCCGGCGGGTGCGCTCAATGCTCCATCGGGCGTTGAACAGCTTGCCGAAAATCATGGTGCGGCTGATCTGACAGCACTGATTGGGATCGTCCGCAATCCGGTATTGGGTCCGGCGGAGCAGAACGTTTCCGTTCCCCTCTCCGCATACCCGGGCCAGGAATTTTCCTCTGGGCGTGCAGAAGGCCAAACCGACCTGCCGCTGGGCGCAGGCGCCCATCAGCGCCGGGGATGCTCCGGCATAGGAGAATGTGATAATATTCTGCAAGGTGTGCAGGGGATAGCGGGCGATGGCCTGCTTGTCCCGGTTGGCCACCACATTCTCCCCATCCAAGGACAGGTAAATATCCTCTGAGAGAATATAGAGGGTGTTGAGCAGATGTTTCATGGAAGCTCCTCCACGGCTTTTGCCAAGTAGTCCGAAACACGCTTGCGGTTCATCAGCTTGGGAAGGCACAGCTCTTTGAGGGAACAGGCGTTACAGGCTTTGGAAGGTTTCACTTTGGGGGTATAGCGCCTTTGATACAGCTCATGCATTTCTGCCAGGCTGTCCCGCACCTGCCCACGCAGTTCAGGCGTGAAGGAGGCCGCCGTCCGGCGGCGGGGCTCCCCATAGTAGAGCGCCCCCTCCGGGACGGCACAGCAGAGCATCTCCTCCAGGCACATGGCCTGGGCGCACAGCTGAAGCTCGTCCGCGTTGTGCGCCTTGGGCCTGCCCCGCTTGTATTCCACCGGGTAGGGGCGCCACAGCCCTTCGCGGTTACGCAGAGGGACCCCGGTTGAGTCTTTGTGAAACTCTACCGCGTCACACTGCCCGGAGATGCCCAGCTCCACCGAGTGGACGGCCAAACCTCTGACAATCAGGCAATCCCCACGGCTCTCCCGAAATTCCTGGTCGTGGACGTGTTCATGCATGAGCTGGCCGTCCACCGTGCGGTAGTTCTCCGCCCATTGGCCCTCGATATGGATCAGCGCCCACTGGCGGCGGCAGAAGGCGAAGTGCTGCAGGCCGGACAGCTGGAGCCAGTCCTCCTCGGGCCGGCTCACCCCACGCGCCGGCAGGTGACGCCGGCGGGCAGGGCGGACTCGTCCACCGTGACCCGGTAGTCCTGATAGCGGCGGGCGGGGGCGGGATCGTCCTTGTCTGTCCGCTCCACCCGTACCGATTCAAAGAGCTTCCAGGCGGGCGCGCAGCCCAGTTCGCAGTCGTGCTTGAAAACAATCAGCTCCCGTACCGCCATCTTGCCCCGGGCGGCGGAGCGGTCGTGCTCAAACATATTGAGGATGGCTTCCCACAGAAGCTCCAGGTCTTCTTCGGAGAAACCGGTGGTTTTGCGGGCGAGATTGGCGGAGACGTAGCCCTCGCAGCGGTAGAGCCCATAGGGGATGATGTACTTGCGGCCCATCTCGGTTCCCTTTTTCTCCGCATCGGCCTCGGTGGTGATGGCCACCCGGGTGATGGTCACCTCCTGGGGCATCACCGGCTCCACACTGCGGGCAAAGCCCAGCTGCACCGGCCCCCGGACCTGTCCGCAGTTCAGGGCGGCCTTGACAAAGGTGGTCATCACAGCGCCGAAGGCGCGAATGTCATAGAAATTGGCGCACATCCAGTCTCGAACCTTCTCGTCCAGGCCAGGGTCGGCCTTTTTCTTTTCCTTCACCGTCTTATCCGACACATCCAACGCGGCGTAGGCTTCGGCGTCGCTGCGGTTGAGGGGAACCCCATCCTTGATGTAAATGCGGTAGCCCGCGGCATCCTCCTTGACGGCCTCCACATAGTTGCGGATCTTCCGTTTCAGGCACACGTCGGTCACCAGCCCCAGGCCAGTCTCCGGGTCCACCCGGGGCATGTTGCCCGCGTCAGGGTCGCCATTGGGGTTTCCGTTCTCCACATCGAACAGGACGACGAATTCATAGCGGTTTTTAATGGGCTCAGACATGTTCAGCTTCCTCCTTTTTTGTGTAGCGGGCCTGGGTCTGGTGGTAGTATCCCAGCTGGAACGCCCCCTGCTGGGGCAGGCTCAGGCGGTCGGGAAAGGTTTCTCCCAGCTTGCCGGCCAGCTCGGTCAGCTGCTTGCTGTAGGAGATGCTCCAGCCCTTGTCCAGTTTCCGCAGGTGTTTTTGGGCCAGATTCATCAGCAGTGGAAATACCCGGCTGGGCGTGGCAGAAGCGGAGTTGAAGTATTTGTCCTTGATGGTCGCGTTGATGCCCGGGTTGGCCGAGGACTGGATGGCCTCCAGCACAGAGAACAGCCGGCCCAGGGTGTAGGGAATATTGGCGCTGTCCGGGTTCAAAGACACGGTCAAGACCTCCTTTGGTATATCAGGATGGGGATTTTTCAGGTAATATGCCTTTAAAATGGCGGCCCGGCCTCTGGTGACCTCCCGCTCCGCCCGGATGCGTAAAACGGTACCATTCAGCAGGGAAGCGGGATAGCATGTATCATTCAGAATCGCGCGCAGGGTCTCGCCGGCCATTCCGGGCGTTGGGGATTTGTCCCGGGAATTTTGATTTACTGTTTCGTCCAGCAGCTTCCAGAGGGGGATGGCCTCAAATTTGTCAAAGGAGGGACGGACAATCTCCAGCCGCTGCTGATGGGCCTGAACATTTTGGACAAAGGCTCCAAAGGAATTTTTCAGAAAGAACCGCACCGACAGCCGGGCAGCGTTGGGCGACAGGCCCAGGATATAAAATGTGGTTTTAGGGTCCAGCTGCGCCTCCTCAAACAGGACGGGCTTTCCCTGGCACAGGTCGAGGGCCATTTTTTGCAAATCAGAGACAGAATAGGTGGTGGGGGCGCCAAACAGGCTGGCCATGGAAAAGCTCTGATAGGCCCGCTGGCCGCCCGACGCCCAGAACAACACCGTGGCGTCACCGATCCGCCCCACATAATCCCGCTCCGCCAGCAGGTGGTTCAGCGCGCTGGTGTAGGCAAAGGCCGCGTATTTGCTGGTGGGGGCGTTGAGGCTCTGCTCCCGGCCGTAGGAACAGAAGGCGTCGCCGTTGAAGGACACCAGGGCCGCTCCGACAGATTGGGCTCCAGACACCCCCTTGATAGAGGGGTGGACCGCCTCTGCCGTTCCCTTTTTTCCGGTAACCAGGCACACCAGCTCCGGACCGTCTCCGGTGGAGTCGTAGTGGGCCTGCCACGCCGACCGGATCAGGGCGTCATCCTGGAGAAACGCTCCAGAATAACGAAATACCAAATTGCTCCCCGCAAGGATGTCCTCCAGCTTGTCCACTAGGGCGGGATGCTCTCGGGCTTTTGACGGGTCCCAGTGGTCGAAAAAGGCCAGCACCGCCCGGGCCGCCGGGCTGTCCACACCATCCAGCAGCTTGTGGTGCAGCGCTTTGCAGGCGGTAAAGCACGCCATGCTGCGCTGGGGCTTCCCCTTCTCATCAATTCCTAAGATATAGCTGGAGTTGTCCCATAAAAAGTTGGAGGCAACTCCGCTGGACCGTTTGACCGGGGCGGGAAGGGACATAGGCCGGGGCGCCCACACCTTTTTCTTTCCGCGCTCCTCCTCCCGCTTGAGGGAAAACGCCTGTTCCAGCGCTCCGTCGTCGTTGATGTACAGCGCGTAGGAGATATTGGCGCCGCTCCAGCCGGGGCGCGCCAGCTTGCCCTGGGCGGCCAGGTCCTCATAGTGCTCCACAAGCGCCTGTAAGATCATCCGACCACCTCCCCGCTGTCCCGGGCGGGGACGGCCAGCACACCGTCCCGAAGCACCGCCCGGAAAAAGAGCGGTACGATGTTTTCGGGGTCGGAGTAGTCCAGGTCCCAGAGCATATAACCCAGGTCCCGCATCCCTTTCAGCTCCTCCGGACAGGGCGGAGGAGTTTCGCGGGCTTTGAAGTGAGCCGGAAATTCCCGGCATCCAAAATAGGGCTGGCTGTAAAACTGCCCCCGCTTGATCCGCCGCTTGACGATGTCCTGGAATTTTCCATCGTTATCGCTGGCTGATGCCTGATCGGTCATGTCGAAATGGGCGTCGATGACATAGTGCACATCCCGCAGCAGCATGGAAGCCCGCTGCTGAATGTCCTGGGAAGTAACGAGATACAATTCCCCTTTCCCGCGCTCCATCACCGTCCGGGCTGACCGGGCGCTGGCGGTGGACTTTACCTCATTGCGCCGCAGATTGGTGAAGCGGATGGGGGCGCAGATGTGGATGCGGTCTATAACCCAGCGCAGGCCAGGGTGCCAGTAAATGCTTTCCAGCAGCCCCCGGGCGGCGGAGGGCGTCATCACATCGTAGCTGACGCGTTCCGTCTTCAGCTCCGGCCTGGTGAAGCAGGCATAGTCTCCCCAGACCTCTAACGAGATCGGCATGGCGTTCACTCCTTTCCTTAATCTGAATTTATAATAGCGCATAATCTGCCCTGTAAGCCGGACATTCAAAAGTCGGTTTAGGTAGTTTCATATTCCCGGCTGTTTACCGCGCCTGTGGTGGACGACAGTCCACCATGTGCTTGTAAGGCAGTCTTGCAACACCGGTAAAGCAGCATTGAAATCCCTTCCTTCCATGTAGTGATTGCTATTATATACCACGAGCAGCCTAAAGTCAATAAAGATATTCAAAGATCATGTGTGGAAAGAGATATAAAATTTTTTTGTTGAGATTTTAGGAAATTATGATATAATTCACAAATGTCACTAGGGCTTGTTTGAAACATGTCAATATGCCTAAGCGGCGGCCTTTTTTTCGCTATACTGCCCCAATTTTCTTGAAATACATCCAGTATTCCTTCGAAAAATTGTGTTTGTCTGGCGGAAAATTCCTCACCGTTGCGCAGATTTCCATTTTTCAAACAGCGCCTAAAAAGTGTGGATTGAAATAAAGAACATGTTTGTAAAAGGCGCATTCCCCTAAAGTACTTTCATACTTTAGGGGAACATTTATTAGATAAATAGTCCTTTTCCTTCTTCCGCTGCCAGGGACAGCCCCTTGTCGCTGTCATACAGCGCCAGGTTGTCCAAAACCGCACTCCCATCCTCCAGCACCTCTAAATCACCTGCCAGGTCCAGGGCTTCAAAGTGCTGCGGGTAAATGGAGACGCCATACTGGCCCAGCGCCCGGAACAGCGTCCTGCCGCGCTCGCCGGAGCGGAGCCGCCGGACCAGCTTCTCCCCTTCTCCCAGGGGGATGTATACTGTTCTGGTATCACTGTCGATCAGACGGAAGCACTCCGCGATTGTTCGGAAAGGCATATAGTCCCGTTCCATCGCGGCGAGGATGCCTTTTTGATCCAGCTTCTCCGGGCCCTCCAGGCTCAGCAGCTCCTGGAAATAATACCGTATGGCCTCCGGGCTGTCCGGTTGGCCATAGAGGTCCAGCGCCGCACGCCCCGCGGCCACGGGGCGGTCAAACAGGGACGGAGGCGGGGCCTCCCCCTGAAAGATGGTGACGACGCTCTCCCCGGCGGGTCGTTTTCCCTCCCGGTTGCACCGGCCCGCCGCCTGGAGGATAGAATCCAGCCCCGCTTCTTCCCGAAACACCGCGGGGAAGTCCACATCCACCCCGGCCTCGATCAGCGTGGTGGACGCCACCCGGCAGGGCAGGCCGTCCTTCAGCCGGGCCCGTATCTCCGCCAATACCGCCTTCCGGTGGGCGGGATACATGAGTGTGGACAGATGGAAGGCCCCTTCCGGGTCCAACAGGCTGTAAATCTTCTGCGCGCTCCTTCGGCTGTTGACAATACACAGCGCCTGCTTTTGTCCGTTGAGCTCCTCCCCCAGAGCCTCCCAGGACAGCTTTCCCTCCCGCCGGAAGGTGGCGCGCCGGAAAATCCCTTGGTGGAACACCTCCGATGGGCACAGCTCCACGGCGGGCTTGTCCGGCAGAAATTCCCGGAACACGCTGTCCAGCGCGGGCTGTGTGGCGGTACAGAGCACGGCGGACGCGCCGTAATTCTTTACCAGCTGGGCGATGGCAAAGACGCAGGGGCGCAGGTAAGGCATGGGCAGCATCTGCGCCTCGTCAAAAATAATAACGCTTTGGGCCAGATTGTGCAGCTTACGGCATTGGGAAGAGCGGTTGGCAAAGAGGGACTCAAAAAACTGCACCGCCGTGGACACCACCACCGGCATATCCCAGTTTTCGGTGGCTTTGGCCAGCCTGGCGTTCTCTGGCCTGGCCTCGTCCTCAATGTCGTACAGCACACCGGAGTGGTGCTCCAGCACATTTTCCTCCCCCAGGATATTCCGGAAGACCTGGGCGTTTTGCTCGATGATGGAGGTATACGGGACCACATAGATAATCCGGCGCAGGCCATGGGTTCTGGCGTGGCGCAGGGCGAAGGCCAGAGACGCCGCTGTCTTGCCGCCCCCTGTGGGGATGGTAAGGGTGAACAGCCCAGGGGAGAGGGCCTCCCCTTGTTCCACGCAGCGCTCCAGCATCGCGCACCGTTCCCGGTTCAGCTCCGTTTTAGGCGGGAACCAGCCGGAGACATAAGATTGGAGTTTATCCTCCAGTACCTCCATCGGGCCCCCGCCGCCCCGGCCCTGTTCCTTCCCCGCCATAAAGGCCTCTGTGTCCAGAAAATCTGCGTCTACCAGACAAGAGTAAAGCATCCTGGTAAAAAACATTTCCTCCGGCTGGCTGGAAAACGCCGGCTGTGAAGCCGGGGGCAGACTGATTTCTTTCTGCCAGGCCTCATAAGGCGCCAGTCTCCCAAGAACGGCTTTCTGCATACGGCTGTGGAAGGTCTTGCCTTCCCAGTGGTCCCCCTGGCCTCCGCCGTCGGGCAGGCCGCCGTGATGCCCCGCGACGGCAAAGGCGGCACAGCCCTGGTTCAGCTTGGCACATTCCGCGGCCCCGGCGGTGGAGTGGTCAACCTTTGGCCCTCCGTTCAGCCGGCGCTGGAACGCGGCGGAATACTTTCCCAAGTCGTGGGCCAGCCCGGCAAGCCGCCCCTGATCCTCTGCACCAAAAGATGCGGCAAAGCCAGCGCACAGTTCAGCCGTCCCGTTCAAGTGCTCTGAGGCTGTCTGCTGCCGGCCATCCTGAGCAATATGGGCAAGATAGTTCATCAATAACCCTCCCCCTATAGCAGATAGATTAGGCGCCGTTTGAAACATGGAAATGTGCACAATGGCGAGGAATTTTTTCACCAGACAAACACAATTTTTCGCGGGAATCCTGGGTGGATTTCAGGTAAAATTGGGTCGGACAGAGGATGGCTCAGCCGGTCCAGCCTTTCGGGCGGCGATGAACAGATTAGGCGGCGCGGGAAAGAGGTTTTCCTGCGCCAGCACATGAAAGCCGCTTTGGGCTATTTTCCGCGCCAAACTTTTCTGTGTAAAAAACGCCACATAAGGCATTGCGCCGGTGTGGCTTTTCACAAATTTCTTGATTCCTGCTTTGGTCGGCCATCCGCCCAGGCAGTTGGTGGCGGACAGAAAGACTCCACCTGGCCGGAGCAGCTCATGGATGCGGGACAGGGCTCCCGGCAGATCGGGGAGGTAGCACAGCACATTAAAGGCGGCGGCCACATCGAAGGAGCCCGCTTTCAGGCAGGGGTCAAACAGGCCGGTATTTGTGATCTCAACATTGGGGAGCCCGGCGGCCTTTTTTCTTGCGATTTCCACCATCCGTGGAGAGATGTCAATTCCCCGGACGGAGGACACATAGGGGGCCAGGCGCAGGGTCGCCAGTCCGGTCCCACAGGCGAAGTCCAACAGACGGTCCCCCGGCCTCAGATAGTCCGCCGCCCGCTGGACAGTCAAATCGTAGGCCTTGGCGTAAATGCTCCCGGAGGTGGCGTCGTAATCACGGGCGCGCATATCCCAGAACTCTTTCGGCTGATTTAACATGGCGCATCCCCCCAACTTAGAACCTGTATTCATAATCGAAAATGCCGGATAGATGAGGAATTTTGCCGCCCTGCAAGGCAAAAAATCACAGGAATCCTTGGTGGATTTCAAGATTTTTTAACGCCGCAAGGCGGCAAAAGGCCCGTCCAGACG
>JAAWNI010000012.1 GCA_022798855.1 Lawsonibacter sp.
CGCCTGCGCCGCCAACGGCATCACCTCCGGCATCGGCGGCGGCATGTACGGCGCCGGCCAGAACGTGAACGCTGTCCAGGCCGCTCTGATGATGCTGAAAGCCCTGGGCTACTTCCAGTATCAGGAAGACTTCGGCGGCGACTACGTGCTGGCCACTGTGCGCCAGGCCACTGAGGTGGGTCTGTTCAAGCAGATCGACTCCAACGCTCAGTCCGCCCTGAGCCGCAACGAGGTTGCCCAGATGGCTCTGAACGCTCTGAAGTCCGACCTGGTGCGCTTCACTGGCGACCCCGGCGTGAAGTACACCGGCACTAACGGCGAGAGCTGGATTGGCGGCTACAAGTCTGAGTACACCCCCCGGACCAGCACCGACCCCAAGTACAACCGCCTGATCGACAACAAGCACTCCACCGACATCGACACCAGCGGCCAGTACTACTGCCAGTTGGGCGAGGAGCTGTACAACGGCGATCTGGTCCAGCGCTACGACTCCGACATCTTCCAGCGTCCTTCCTACACTTGGACCTATAAGACCGAGATGATCGGCACTTATGTGGACAAGGAGAAGTTCCTGGCCAGCTATGACTCCGGCGTGAAGGGCCGTACTCTGTATGACCTGTTGAACAACATCACCATCAAGGAGTACACCCTGGAGACTTACGTTGACGGCCACCCCGCTGACAGCAGTGTTACCAATTACAGCCAGTATGGGTATGCCTCCTCCAAGGAGTACATCGACAAGGACAAGGACCTGGTCCGCTCCAACGACAAGAACGTGGGCATCACCGGCAACGGCGTGGAGACCGAGGTCTATCTGGACCGTGACAACAGGATCATCACCATCGTGTCCATCCATACCTGGCTGGCCAACGGAAGCAGCTCCTATGCTGAGGCTAAGGAAACCGCCTCCATGAAGATCTACCTGACCGACGCCAAGGGCGTGACCAAGGTGGTCGACGTGGAGGACGTGCCCGAGGTCACCGGCGTGGCCAAGGATGGCTGGTATCTGGTGCAGATGTCCGACAAGGACACCAAGCTGTTGGAAGTGGCTGAGATCATGGAACCCGAGATCCTCACCGACTCCACCATCACCAAATTCTCCACTACCAAGCAGGGTGTCGAGGGTGACGTCACCAAGCTGACCACCGGCGGCAACCAGTACTCCAACAACGTCATGGCCTACTATGACGACGACGTGCTCAACAACTACAACGACAACCTGCTGACCAACGCCAGCTACAACGTGTATCTGGATCAGAACGGCTACTTTGTCGGCGTGGACCTGTTCGAGGGCGACAAGAACTACGTCTTTGTCACCGGCTATGACATGAACAACAGCAACCTGTCTGTCAAGACCGCTCAGGCCTCCGGTATTTTCCTGGACGGCACCATGAAGTCCATGACCGTCAATGTGACCGACACCAACAAGAACATTGACAAGCTGTATAAGGATGTTACCGGCAATCGGGTGAACATGTCCGCTTACTACATCAAGTGGGACACCCACGCCAGCAAGGGTGTGTACACTCTGAACCGTTGGTACACCTACACCGAGACCGCCGACGGCGTCTACACCCTGAAGCCCTGCTATAACTCCAAGAACAACGAGATCCTCATGATGGCCAGCGAGCCCGCCACCGCTAGCGACACTATGACGCTGAAGTGCGACCGGGTCACTCTGGACAGCGTGAAGTCCTCCGGCGCTGCCGCCAATCTGTTCCAGGGCGAGAGCAGAAAGTATAATAACGGTACTTACAACTACAAGGATACCGTCGCTGTTGGCGCTAACGGCTACAACGTGATTCACCAGGCCCGCGCCTACGGCGAGGACGATTCCGTGTTCATCACCGTTGACACCGACAACGTCAGTGCCACCGCCAACGGCATCACCCGGGCCATCACCGACGTGAAGGGCGTCTACACTGGCGTGCAGAACGTGGAGCTGATCGCTGAGTCCAACGACCGCATCAAGGGCGACACGGTTGCAACCGACAACCCCAGCATCGCCGCCGTCTCTGACGACTACTTCGCCGAGCGGGCTTACACCGTCTATGATAAGGACCACTTCATCATCGGCTCTATCATTCTGGGCTCCGCCAAGGGCGGCGTGGAAAACTACGCCTACATCCTTGACCCCGTCAAGAGCGAGGAGAAGATCGACGACACCTATTACTGGGAGTTCGATGCCGTGTTCAAGGGCGAGATCGTCACCCTGACCGCCAAGAGCAAGTACCTGAGCACCATCAACACCCTGAAGAGCAACCAGTACAAGATCGTTGAGCTGCGTATGGACGGCGAGTACGTGACCGACGTGGAGGCCCTCAAGCATGAGGAGATCTATGGTGCGGACGGCTCTGGCTATGCCGGTGCCGGCTTCAACGAAATCAAGAGCAACATCGGCAACCAGAACGTCTACGATGTGATCCTGGACGACAACGGCGCTTGGGTCAACATCGGTACTAGCCGCGAAAGAGTCACCACCGCTCAGGGCACCCTGTATCTCCAGGGCCGCACTCTGTATGTCCTGAGCGACCGCAGCGACAAGGGCCTGGCCTTCGTTAACGATGCCAAGGCTGTCGTCCGCCAGGTCGAGAACGGCGATTGGGAGAACACCGAGTTCACTTCCGTGGACGCCGCTGTGGCTTGGCTGGCTGACGCCGACAACAATCCCAACAACGGCAAGCAGTTCAACGGCGTGATCACCGCTGTTCTGAACAGCCAGGGCGTGGCCGAGTGGGTCGTGTTCTACACCGACACCGAGCTGGTCGCCGGTGCGAACCGTCCTCCTGTCTCCAGCGCCAGTGACATGACCATTAAGTGGGAAGTCAGCTATGACGCCGGTGTCACTTATGTCCCCTACAACACTACTACCACCGTGAGCGCCACTGGCCGCAACAATGGCGATCCCGTCGTTCTGACTCCTCCCGCCATCTCTGGCATGACCGCTCAGACCTCTCCCGTTATCCCCTTCTCCTCCGGCACTACCGTGACAGTGAGAGCTGTCTACGCTCCTCGCGCCGTGGCCAGCGTTATGGCTGATACGAGCGCTATGAGCACCCTGGAGATCGTGTACAGCGGTACTCCGACCTATGCGGACCTGGTTGCCGCTGGCCTGAAGGTCAAAGCTGTTTACGACAATGGCGATCAGGTTGATGTGACCAGTGATGCTGCCGCTCCCACCCTCTCCGGCGCAGTTGCCCTGAATGGCGGCGGTGGTAGCGCTACCCCCGTTGACACCGGCAACCTCCAGGTTGCTTGGGGCGGTAAGACCAGCGCTGACTTCAAAGTGAAGTACCTGAATACCGCCGCTATCGCTGTCGCTAATGTGTCCATCGCTGCCGGCGGAGCAATCAGCACTGGCTTTACCGTGTCCAGTGTCAGCAAGGCTGATGTGAAGGTTGGCGATGAGGTCATTGTTACCATTACTCAGGATGCCGCGTCCGCTTTCACCGAAGCCAGCATCAATTCTACTGGACGGAGTGTTACCAGTACCGCTGGTACTATGTCCGGTGAGGAAGTTAAGGTGACTACAGAAGGCACCGCAACCGAAGAGGCTGTTGTCACTGTGAAGTTTACTGTGGCTACCATTACTGGCACTCCGTTTGCTGTTACAGTGACTGCACCGAATCCCTAAATTTTTGTTTGACATAGTGTCGAATTGAAAAGGAAAACCCCCGCGCCGTAAGGCGCGGGGGTGCCTTTTGTTTTACTCTTTTAACAGCAGCGCCACCACGCTGTATTTCCAGTTTTCACCATTCATCTGACTGCCGTTATTTGTGACACACCACCAAGTGATCCGGTCCTCGCCCCAAATCACTGTGGAACGATATGAGGTATGCTGATCTTGGGACCAGGGTGTGACCTCGGTAGTACCCCGCAGGGCCACGAACAGCGGCGGGCAATAGCTGGTTGGGCTGATAATCACCAGGACAGGCTTTCCCGGAAACACGAGTGTGTTAGGATTGTCCTGGCCATACTTGCCGGTGCCGGTGTAGATTATGTGGGAGAGCTGGCAGTTGCCCAGCTTGGCCACCTGGGCCGCCAGGGCGGTCCGGGCGTCAGTCTCGGCTTTCAAGGCGGCGTCGATCTTGGCGTTGTCGGCGTTGAAATCCTCCATCTGGACCTTGTCCGCACGCTCCCATTGGGAGAGCTTGTAGTTGGGTGTCTGGTTGCTAGGCATGTTGTGTTCCTCCTTCGATTGATTGGATTGTTGTAGGGGCGGACATTGTCCGCCCGCTGTTGTACGATAAGCCCGGTAAATACGGGCGCACAATGTGCGCCCCTATAGAGCGGCCTTTGGGAGCGCCCAAAGCCCCCCTTGTCAAAGGGGGGAGGGCCGCCGGGTGAAACCCGGTGGCGGGGGGATTCCGTATCAACGGAGCATTTCCGATTGCCGGAATCCCCCCGCCCCTCCGGGGCACCCCCCTTTAACAAGGGGGGCACTCCTTTGCGGAAGCCTGCCGCACCCTCCCTTAGCTCCCCCTTTGGGGGAGCTGTCAGCCGTTAGGCTGACTGAGAGGGCGTCCCCCATCTCCGCCGGGGCACCCCCTCCGGCCGCTCCGCGGCCACCTCCCCCATAAAGGGGGAGGCTTTTTCCGCTCCTAACTACTGCGGGCATCCCTTTAAAATTGTACGTTTCCATACATTTAATGGAAATGGCGGTTCATTGCGCCCATTTTCAGGCAGAAAAAAACCGCCGTGGGACACAAATCCACGGCAGTTTCCGCTATCGGATGATGAACTCAAAATCCTCCCCATAGCCGACCTGGTAGCTGGAGTGGACGGTCTGGCCGTCCAGACGGACCACCCGGCCTTTCATCTCCAGCTGGGGGGCGTTTTTAGGGACCTGGAGCAGCTTAGCCAGCTTGCTGTCCGCCCGGACGATGGTCAGGCGCATACTGGTGCGTTGCAGCTCAATGCCTTTCTCCTCCCGGAGGTAGCGGTAGGTGGAATCCTTTTCCAGGTCGATGGACAGCAGGCAGGCGTACTCCAGGGGATAGAAATTGTCCTCCAGGACAAGGGGCCTCTCGCCGGCGTAGCGCAGCCGGCGGATGCGCACCGCCGGTTCCCCGGCTTTCAGGGCCAGCGTCTCCCTGATCTCGGCGGAATCAGGGGCGACGATCCCGGCTTCCAGGATTTTGGCGTGGGCTGACAGGCCGTTGGCGGCGCACATCTCCGTAAAGCTGATGGGTCCGGAGTCCACCCTGCGCGTCATCTTGGGCGCGCAGAGGAAGGTCCCTTTCCCCTGTTTTTTCTCCACCAGCTTTTGGCCCACCAGCTCGTCCACCGCCCGGCGGATGGTGATGCGGCTGACCTGGTACTGCTCCGCCAGCTCCCCCTCGGTGGGCAGGCGGCCCGTCTGGTTGAATACTCCGGTTTCAATGTCCCGCTGGATCAGCTCCACGATCTGGGCGTAAAGCGGAACGCTGCTGTTATAGTTGAGATCGGCTCCCATCACAATGCCCCCTGTTTTTTGAACTTTTGCCCAATACATCATATGTTGTTACATCATTATAACAAATAATTTCAGGAATAACAAGGGGCGGGGAAAAAGAAAAGGTGGGAACTCCCACCTTTTCCAAAAACCACCATCAAAATCAGTACTCGAATTTCCACATATAGCGGCGGTAGCTCATGGGGTGCATCCGCACGTCGCCCATGGCGGAGATGAACTGCTTGGAGATGGGGTGCATCATCATGGCGTTGAAGTACTCGGCCACGCTTTCGTCCAGCTGGTCCAGGCCCAGCTCCTTGGCGTCGATGATCCAGTGGTGGCCGCCGAACTTCTCCAGGAAGTGCTCGGCCCGGTCGTCCAGGGGGCGGGTCCGGCCCACGCTCTTGAAGAGGAGGATGGCCAGGTCCTTGTCGCAGGTCTCAAAGGCGCCATGGAAGTACTCGCCGGAGTGGATGGGGACGCAGTGGACGGTCTGCATCTCCTGGAAGAAGCAGAAGGCGTCGGAGTAGGCCACCTCCCAGGCCGCGCCGCTGCTCATCACGTTCCAGACGGCGTCGTCCTTGTAGGCCATGGCGAACTTGGCGGCGTCGGCCTTCACGCTCTGATAGGCCTGGCCGTAGAGCTGCGGCATCTTCTCGAAGGCCTCCAGGGCCTTGTCGTAGCTGGCGTAGTTGTCATACTCCTTCAGCAGCCAGAAGGCGATTTTCAGCGCGGTGCCCTGGCTGTTGCAGTGGACCAGGGTGGGGTCCTGATACCACTCATCGGCGTGGTAGTAGGTGATGTAGTAGTTGGCGCTCTGGGCGGTGAGGGAGTCGGCGTAGCCCGACAGGCCGATGGTGACCGCCCCCTTGGCGTTGGCCGCCTTGATGGCCTCCACCGTCTCCGGGGTGGCCTTGGTGGAGGTGGCGATGACCAGGGTGTGTTTGTCCACCGACTTGGGGGTGGCGTTGACGAACTCGCTGCTGTTGTAGCCCTGCACCCGCAGGGAGCTTTCCTGGTTCAGAAGGTAGCGGGCGGGGTAGGAGGAGGCCAGGGAGCCGCCGCAGGCCACAAAAACCACCTGGTTCAGGCCGCCGTTGGCCTCCAGGGCGGCCTTGGCCTGCTCCATCACCTGGATAACTTCTTGCATACCCTTAATCATGATATTATAACAACCTTTCTGCTTTTATTGTTAGACCTATCGCGATTTTAAGAATGGATGACGCCATGTAGGGGCGGATATCATCCGCCCGAAGGACTATGGGATGTCCTTCGTGAAAGCGGGCGGGTAATACCCGCGCCTACAGAGCCGGTGCTTTACCGCAGGGCCTGGGTGGCCTGCTGGTCGATCTGGTAGTTGAGCCCGTCGGTGGTGATGGCCACGCCGTACTGGTCCCGGGCGGCCTGGACGGACACCTTGCCCTCGACCACGTCCTTGAGGACCTTCTCCGCCGGGCGCTTCTTGGGGTCGCCGTAGCCGCCCGCGCCGGGGGTGGACACCCGGATCACGTCCCCTTTCTTCAAGGGGAGGCTGGTGGTCTTGTGGCCCATTTGGGTTACGGAGCCGTCCTGGACGGCCACCCGGTAGAAGGCGCCGGAGCTGCCCTCCTGGCCGCCGGCCAGGCCCCAGGGGTGGAACTTGTGGCGGTCGCCCAAGCCGGTGTACAGCACCTCGTCCTGGAGGACCTCCAGCTCCCGCTCGATGCCCAGGCCGCCCCGCATCTCGCCGGCCCCGCCGGTGTCCATTTTCAGCTCGTACTTCCGGGCGAGGATCTTGGTGAACTCCATCTCGGTGGCCTCGATGGGCATGTTGGAGGTGTTGGTCATGTTCACCTGGACGCCGGACAGGCCGTCGGAGCTGCGGGAGGCCCCGCCGCCGCCGGCGATGACCTCGTGGAAGATAAAGACGCTGTCGGTGCCGATGGCCCCGTCGCCGGCCAGGATGGTGGTGGTGCAGGCCCCGTTGCCGGCGGTGACCACCGAGTCGGGGAATACGGGGGCCAGAGCGCCGAAGATGGCGTCGGGGATGCGCTGCTGGCAGTCGATCTGCGCGCCGATGGGGCTGGGCTCCTCCGGGTTGACGATGCAGCCCTTGGGGGCGATGATCTTGATGGCCCGGTTGATGCCCTCGTTGGCGGGGATGTCGTCGCCCATCAGGGCCTTGACGGAGAAGAAGACCGCCGCCTTGGTGCAGGGGTAGGGGACGTTGATGGGGGCCTTGATCTGGCTGGCGGTTCCGGTGAAGTCCACTGTCAGATCGTCGCCGGCCACCGTCACCTTCACTTTGATGGGCAGGGGGTCGGGGTACTTGTCGCCGCAGCCGTCCACATAGTCGGTGTAGCAGTACTCCCCGTCGGGCAGGGTGGACACCACCGCCCGGACCCGGCGCTCGGAGTAGGCCACCAGCTCCTCCATGCAGTCCAGCAGCACGTCGCTGTACCGCGCGTAGGCCTCCTGGATGCGCTGGATGCCGATGAGGTTGGCGGACATCTGGGCGGTGAGGTCGCCCTCACGCTCCTGGGGCACCCGGGTATTGTCCAGCAGCAGGTCCATGACGCTGGGGATGAGCCGGTCGTGCTCCCGGATGCGGATGACGGGGATGCGGATGCCCTCCTGGAAGAGACTGTCGGCGTCGCCGGAGGTGGAGCCGGGCACCTTGCCGCCGATGTCGGAGTGGTGGGCGATGTTGGCGATCCAGCCCACCAGCTTCTCCCCGGCGAAGGCGGGGGCGGCGATGACGATGTCGGGCAGGTGGTTGCCGCCCCCGTGGTAGGGGTCGTTGGCGATGAACATGTCGCCGGGCTTCACGTTCTCCCGGCCGAATTTCTCATAGATGTTGGGCACCACGCTGAGCATGGAGCCCAGCAGGGCGGCCAGGCTCTCCACCTGGGCCACGCTGTTGCCGTCGGGGTCGATGACGGCGGTGCACACGTCCCGCCGCTCCTTCATGTTGGTGGAATAAGCGCTGCGCACGATAATGCCGTATGTCTCCTCCGCGATGGACATCAGCAGGTTGCGCACCACCTCTACAGTTACGGTATCAATCTTTTTTGCCATCTCACTTCACCTCATCGTCATGGATCTTCAGGTTGTGGTAGCCGTCCACGTGGATGGTCCAGCCCTGGGGGACCACCAGCGTGGTATCCATCTGCTCGCAGATGCAGGGGCCGGGGATGGACTGGCCGGGGAGGAAGCTGTCCCGCTGGTAGACGGGGGCGGCTACATAGTCCTCCCGCCCCTGGAAGAGGACCTGGCGGACCTCGATGGGCTCGGGAATGGGGGCCTCGGGGTGGAGCTGGGCGGGCTGGAGGTCGGGCTTGTCGATGATGCCGATGGCGGATACCCGATAGCTGACGAACTGGACCACGGCCTCCTCCTTGCAGTAGCCGTAGCTGCGCTTGTGCTCGGCGTGGAAGTCGCTCAAAGCCTGGGCCAGGGCAGCCCCGTCCATCTCGCCGGCGGGCACGGGGATGCAGATCTCAAAGTTCTGCCGCTGATAGCGCATATCCACAAAGTACTGGAAGACCCGGCGTCCAGCGGGCACGCCCTCCTTGTCCAGCAGGGCGGTTCCCTGCTCCACCATGTTTTTAAACTGCTGGTTGATGGCCTCCAGATTTTCCTCCTTGCCGTCCATCACCTGGGTGCGGGACAGGTCGAACTTGGTGTCGGCCAGCAGCAGGCCCAGGGAGCACAGGGTGCCGGGGTGGGGCGGGATGAGCACGTCCTTCATGCCCAGCTCCTTGGCCACCTCGCAGGCGTGGAGGGGGCCGGCGCCGCCGAAGGCCATCAGGCTGAACTCCCGGACGTCGTAGCCCTTCTCCACCGACACGCTGCGGATGGCCCGGACCATGTTGGAGTTGACCACAGTGATGATGCCGTTGGCCGCCCGGTCCAGGTCCAGGTCGGACTTGCCGCAGATCTTCTCCCGGATGGCCTTTTTGGCCAGCTCGATGTCCACGTCCATGCGGCCGCCCAGGATCTTTTTGGAGTTCAGCTTGCCCAGGACGATGTTGGCGTCGGTGACGCAGGGGTCCTCGCCGCCCCGCATGTAGCAGGCGGGGCCGGGGTCCGCGCCGGCGCTCTTGGGGCCCACCTTCAGCGCGCCGCCGTCGTCGATCTTGGCGATGGAGCCGCCGCCGGCGCCGATGGTGATGATGTTGATCATGGGGATGCGGGCGGGGTAGCCCTCCACCTCACGCTCGTTGGACACCTGGGGGGTGTAGTTCTCGATGAGGGAGATGTCGGCGCTGGTGCCGCCCATGTCAAAGGTGATGATCTTGTCGGCTTCGCACTGGCGGCCGATGAAGGCGGCGGCGATGACGCCGGCGGAGGGGCCGGACAGGGCGGTCTTGATGGGGCAGTCGATGGTCTCCTTGATGGAGATGATGGAGCCGTTGGACTGGGTCACATAGGGCTCCGCCTGGATGCCGATGTCTCGGATGGAGTCCCGGAAGTGGTTGACGTACTTCTCCATGACGGGGCCCAGGTAGCTGTTCATCACGGTGGTGCTCATCCGGCTGAACTCCCGGAACTCGGGGGCCAGCTTGCTGGAGATGGTCACATAGGCCTCGGGGAACTCCTCCCGGATGATCTCCTCAATGCGCAGCTCGTGGACGGGGTTGATGAAGGAGAAGAGGGTGCATACCGCGATGGCGGCCACGCCCTGGGCCTTCAGCTCCCGCACCACCTGGCGGGTCTCCTCCTCGTCCAGGGGCGTCTCCACCGTGCCGTCGTAGCGGACGCGCTCGGTGACGGTGCGGTTCAGGCCGGAGGGGACCAGGGGGTAGGGCTTTTGGGCCTGGAGGTTGTACAGGGAGGGGCGGCGCTGGGTGCCGATCTCCATCAGGTCCTTAAAGCCCTTGGTGGTAATCAGCCCCAGGCGGCAGCCCTTCTTCTCGATCAGGGCGTTGGTGCCCACCGTGGTGCCGTGGGCCAGATAGCTGACCTGCTCCGGTCCGGCCTGCTTCAGGGCCAGGACGTCCCGCACGCCCTTGACGATGGCCCGGGAGGGGTCCGCGGGGGTGGAGCTGTCCTTATAGTTGAACAGCTCGCCAGTCTCCTGGTTAAAGACGGAGAAGTCGGTAAAGGTACCGCCCACGTCCACACCAATCATGTAAGCCATACAATTTTCACCTCGTTTTGTTAGTTCGCGCGGCCTTTCCTCTTTTGGGAAAAGGGCGCTGGGCTCCCGATCGACATTATATCGTTATATAACGTCTTGCTATGAGATAAGATACTCCTTTTTAAAACTCCTGTCAAGCCCCAATTTCACAAAATATTGTGGGACTCCAGCCAGACGATATTTTGCCGGTCCGCCGCCCGAGGGTCCTGGCGGTAAGCGGCGTCGTTGCACTCAAAGGCGTACATCCCCCGATAGCCGGCCTCCTCCAGCCGGGCGATGCAGCCGTCCACAGGCAGATCTCCGTCCCCCAGGGCCATGTGGATGTTGGGGTGGGAGTCGTGGAGATGGACGTGGCCCAGGGCGGGCCCGTGGGCCAGATACCGGGACAGGTTCTGGCCCATATAGGCCATCTGGCCGATGTCCAGCATGGGGAAGGCGCTGTCCGGAGGGAGCCGCTTCAACATCTCCCGCTGCTGCTCCGGGGTGTTCAGGATGTTGGAGGACAGGGGGGTCAGCGTCTCCAGGGCCAGGCGGACGCCGTGGGCCTGGGCGTACCGGGCCAGCTGTTCCAGGCTGTCCGCCGACCGCTCCCAGGCCTCCTCCCGGGGGCGGTTGAAGTAGCCGCAGCCGGCGGTGACCAGCACCAGGGGGGCCTCCAGCAGGGCGGCGGCCTGGATGGCCCGCTGGAAAGTCTGGATGCTGTACCGGCGCAGGGCCTCCTCCTCCGCGGCCAGGTTGACGGGGTAAGTGCACTGTTCCGGGGTGACGCAGCACACCCGAAGCCCCCGATCCCGGAGCTGGCGGCGGATGGCACGCAGCTCCCGGTCGGAGATCAGGTCAAGGCACAGGTGGGGGGCGGCGGCCCACAGCTCTACGGTGGAAACCTCCAGCTCCACCGCCGTATCCAGAAAGTAGTCCAGGGGGTAGCGGAAATAGTGGTAGCTGCCCAGGGCGATTCGATTCCGGTCCACCCTCATTGGATTCCCTCGTACATCCGGGGGCGCAGCTCCTCCGGCACAGGGACGCCGCAGCCGAAGGCCCCGTGGACCAGACAGTTCCGGGCGGAGAAGGCGGCGGCCTTGTCCAGGGCCTGGGGCAGGGCGTTGGAGCGGAAGCTCTCCCAGCTCCAGGCGTTCCGCCCCTCCCGCTCCAGGGCCTGGAGGAGGGAGGTCAGCATGGCGGTGGCGAAGCTGTCCCCCGCCCCCATGGTGTCCACCGGCTCTACCAGATGGGGGCTCTGCTCATAGAAGCGGCTGCCGTCGAAGACAGTGGCCCCTTTGCTGCCCCGGGTGGCGGTGACCACGCCGCAGCCCTTCTCGTGGAGGCGGCGGCACAGGTCCTGGGTCTGAACGTCGTCCAGGCCGCTGCATGAGAGGAAGGCGAAGTCGATATAGGGGCACACCCGCTCCACCCGGTCCTCCTCGTTCCAGCGGTAGGAGAAGTCGTAGCTGACAAAGGGGGGGAGCTGGCTCAGCTGGGGGAGGAGGGAGTCGACAAAGCCGTTGTTGGTGGTGTGGACCAGGTCGAAGCCGGCGATGTAGTCCAGGTCGGCCTGGTCCAGGTATATGGGGTGCTCCTGGAGGACGCCGCCCCGGTTGCTGCCCATAAAGACCCGGTCCCCCTCCACCAGGGTGACCCGGGCGAAGCCGTTCTCCCCGGGGTAGCTGCGGCAGTGGGAGCGGCCGACCCCCTTTTCGTCCAGCGTGCTCTGCACGTGGCGGGCCACGGCGTCCCCACCGAAAACACCCATAAAATCCGCCTGTGCCCCCAGCTGGCCGGCGTAAACCGCGAAGTTCACCGCCTGGCCGCCGGGATACATGGTCCCGGTGTGCAGATAGACGTCGCAGACGTTGTCACCCAGGCCCAAAACCTTTACCATTGTGTGGCACCTCCTGAAAAATGGCCGCCAACCAGGCGTTGGCTCAGACTTCTAGCTGCTCCGAAGCCTGATTGGCGGCTATTTAGAACAATAGTGTTAACTTATGTCAGCCGTTGAACTGGCGGGTCTGGTCATACAGGTCGGCGGTGTCGAAGAAGCCCTCGGCCTGGAGGTCCTTGCCCAGAGGGGCGGCGGCGTCGATGAAGGCCTGGCGGTCGATGTCGCAGAAGGTGACTCCGCCCTCGTTGATCAGGAACTCCTTGTCCTCCTCCCACTTGGCGGCGATGTTGGCGGTGTGGCGCTCGGCGGCCTTGGCGGCGCAGTCCTCGATGATGGCCTGGTCCTCGGCGCTCAGGCTGTTCCAGAACTGGGTGGAGAAGCAGATCTGCTCCACGGGGTAGGCGTAGTCCACATCGGCCACGTACTTGGCGGACTCATACAGTCCGGCGGAGCGGTAGGAGTCCTTGGAGCACTCGCCGCCGTCCACCACGCCCTGCATCAGGGCGAAGGGGTACTCGGACCAGGCCACAACCACAGGGGTGGCGCCCATGGCCTTCGCGTTCTTCTCAAAGATGGGCAGGTTGGGGATGCGGTACTTCATGCCCACCATGTCGGCGGGGGACTTCAGCTCCCGGTTGGCGAAGAAGATGCGGGGGTTCTTCTGGCACTCGAAGTTGATGACGTGCAGGCCCTGGCTGTCCAGCTTCTCCCACACGGGGGCGGCCACGTCGGACTTCAAATAGGCGATCATGTTGTCATAGGAGTCGAAGGCGAAGGCCATGGACAGGATGTTCAGGTCGGGGGCGTAGGTGGCCAGGGTGTCCAGGGCGCACATCATGCCCTCCTGAAGGCCCACCTGGAGGTTCTCCAGCATGGTGCCCTCGTTGCCCAGCTGCTCGGCGGGGTAGAACTCGAAGTTGTACCGGCCGCCCAGGGCCTCGTTGCACAGGTCGCAGAAGTACTGGCAGGTCTCAGGGGCGGGCTCGCCGATGGCGCCGGAGTTGCCGAACTTTACGGTGATGGCGTTGGCGGACGGGGGCGTCTGCTGCTGAGAGCCGGAGTTGGAGCCGTTGTTGGACTGGCCGCCGTTGTTGGGGGTGTTGTTCTGGCCGCCGCAGGCGGACAGGACCCCCAGGCACATCACAAGAGCAAGGGACAGGGATACAAGTTTTTTCATAAAATTTCCTCCTTTTTATTTAGGCCGCGCCGAGAAGGCGGGGCAGCCACATGGTCAGGGGCTCCCAGAAGGTCACCAGCATCAGGGTGGCGAACATGGGGATCAGGAACTGGACGGTGTATTTCAAGGCGGACTCGAAATTGTTGCCGGTGGCCTTGGCGGTGACGAACAGGGCGGGGGCCATGGGCGGGGTGATCAGGCCCAGGGTCACGTTCAGCACAGCCATCACGCCCATCTGTATGTAGCTCATATTCAGGGCGTTGGCCAGGTTCATCAGCAGGGGGGCCACCATAATCAGGATCTGCATGGAGCCGATGAAGCAGCCCAGGAACAGCAGCAGGGCGTTGAGCACCAGCAGGATGAGCACCTTGCTGCCCAGGCCCATGAGGAGGTTGGTCATCCAGCCGATCAGCCCGCTGGTGACGATGACCCAGTTGAAGATCAGGCCGGTGGCGCACAGGCACATGGACATGCCGGCGCTGACCAGGGTGTCCCGCAGGGCCTTGGTGAGCATCTTCATGTTGAAGCGCTTCAGGCAGATGGCCATGACCACGCAGTAGAGCGCGGCCACCACGGAGCACTCGGTGGGGGTGAAGACGCCGGTCATAATGCCCAGAACCAGGATGGCGGGGCCGCCCAGGGCGGGCAGGGCCTCCCAGGTGTACTTAAAGCGGTCGTGCCAGGAGGATTTGGGGACGGTGGGGCACTTGATGCCCTGGGTCTTCACGGCGACGACCACCCAGACCATCATGGCCACGCCCATGAGGATGCCGGGCAGCATGCCCGCCTGGAACATGGCCAGGGTGGAGCACTGGCTGAGGAAGGCCCACACCACGAAGTTGATGGAGGGCGGGATGATGGGGCCGATGCCGGCGGAGGCGGCGGTGACGGCCACGGAGAAGTTCCGGTCATAGCCCGCGTCGGACATGGCCTTTACCTCCATGGTGCCCAGCCCGCCGGCGTCGGCCAGGGCGGAGCCGGACATGCCGGCGAAGATCATGGAAGCCAAAATGTTGGCGTGGGCCAGGCCGCCGGTGAGGTGGCCGATCCATTTTTCCGCCATGGTGAAGATGCGGTCGGTCAGCCCGACCTCATTCATAAAGCAGCCCACGAAGAGGAAGGCGGGCAGGGCCAGCATGTTGAAGTCGGCCAGGGCGTTGGCGGTGCGCTGGGCGAACATGACGAAGGATTGGTGGTTGAAGACGATAAACTCAAAGCCGGAGGCCAGCATGGCGTAGGAGATAGGCACTTGCAGCAAGATCAGGGCCACAAAGGTGATGAAATATATGGCCAGATAGGGGTCAAGATTAGTCAACGACGGACCCTCCCTCCTGCGCCACGGGGGCGCAAATTGATTCATCGCCGGTAATCAGGAAGGCGATGGCCTTGTAGCCGCTGAGGACCAGCATCAGGACGCTCATCACCAGCACGGGCAGCGCGTAGTAGTAGGCTTTGCAGAAGGGCAGGCCGCCCACCGGGGGCATTTTCACCTGCATGGTGAACAGCGTGTAGCTGGCGGGGATGTAGGCGATGGTGATGGCCAGGATAATCAGGTTGGTGATGTTGAACATGATACGGCGGAACCAGTTGGGCATCTTTTTCATGATGAACTCCAGCACCGCGTGCTCATTGTCCCAGTAGACGGTGCACCAGCCCAGGCTCATGGACCAGATCATCAGGGCGGTGACCGATTCATCAATGCCATAGATGGGATGCTTGAACACGAACCGCATCATGACCTGAAAACACAGCAGGCCCATAAAGAGGAAGATCACATAGCCCGTGAAGGTTTTCAGCAGGTCGATGGCCCTGTCGATTCCTTTGCCCACAGATAAAATCGCTTGCTTCATACATGTGTTGTACGATACGCAATCCGCGCAATCATACGCTCCTTTCCCTCGTTGATCGCTCCCGTGTTCATCGGCGGGCGGGGGCGGGAGGACCTTGCCGTCCGCGGGGGCATGGGGTGGGGCTCCGCCGGAGGGCTGGCCAGGCCCCCGGCGTGGGGTGGGCGGCGCATACCCGGACGCCGTCCATCCCGACGAACAAATCGTCTCATATCATCATAACATATTATTATCATAAGCCACAAAGTTTTTCAACTGTTTTTTTGCCGATGGGATAACATTTGGCTTTTTCCACAATATTATGCGGAGTATATTGTGCAAACTAACATCTGATTTTAGCGGGGCTTTAACATCCGGCCCGCTCCTCCCCGCCGGCGGGGAAAAGACGCCGGAAACAGAGCAGGAGGAGCAGGCAGTTTGCCACGGAAACGCCGAGGCTGAGGTGGACCAGCGCCCAGGAGCCGGCCAGGTCGCACAGCCAGCCGCCGGCCAGGTTGGCCGCCACCGTGCCCGCGACGCTGCTGGCTGTCAGCCCCATGGAGATGGAGAAGCTCCGGATCCGCTGGTCGGCGGCCCGGGAGAAGCACTCCACACTGGCGCTGTAGTAGAGGGCGAAGCTGACCGACTGGAGCCCCTGGCCCAGGTACAGCGGCCATATCCCGGGCAGCAGGCACATGCACAGGGGCCGGAGGACGTCGGTGGCCAGGGCGCTCCCCAGCAGAAGCCCCAGCGGCTGCCGCCGGCCCGCCCTCCGCTGGAGGGCGGCCAGGCCCAGAAGGCTGGCGCACTCCACCACCGCCCCCACGGCGCACACGGCCCCGAAGGCCCCGGCGTCCCCCGAACGGTCCTGAATGATCAGGGAGAGGTAGCTCCCCACCGGCCTGTGGCTGAACCAGTATGTAGTGCACAGCAGCAGGCACAGCAGGTATCGGGGGCTGTGCAGCAGAACGGAGAAGGCGCCGGCGGGGGAGAGCCAGTCCCGCGCCTTCCCCGCCCGCTTCCGGTTGCCCAGCTCCAGGCGGGGCAGGGCCAGCAGGAAGGGGGCCATGGCCAGAAACAGCCCAGCCTGGAGCAGGAAGTAGGCGGACCAGCCGAAGCGCTGAAAGTACCAGCCCGCCGCCGCCGAAGCGGCGGCGAAGCCCATGGAGCCCCCCGCCCGGACCCGGGTATAGGAGAGGTTGGGGTCCAGGGCCCGGCTGCCGTCCACCCAGGCATCCATCAGCTGGCTGAAAGGGTAGGACAGGCCGGCCTCCAGAATCAGGAGGGCCACGCACAGGAGGGGGGAGCTGGACAGGGCGGTGCTCAGCAGGCACAGCCCGCAGATCAGTCCAGCGCACAGCAGCAGATAGGACCGGGTGGACAGCAGGGTATCGGTGGCGTAGCCCCCCACCGGCTCCATCAGCAGATTGGCCAGCAGGGACAGGCTGGTAATCACGCCGCAAAGGGTGGCGCTCATCCCCCGCTGGGTCAGGTAGAGGACGATGAAGCTGGAAAAGACGCAGTAGCCTGCGTAGTAGAAGAAGTAGGCGCAGAAAAAGGGGGCGGAGTACCGGGGTGGACGCTCCATAATAAATCCCTCCTTCTCTACGCTTCCAGCAGGGGGAGGGGCAGGGCGGCGAAGGTGAGGTTCTGGTTGAACACGCAGTCCCCCCCGCTCCAGCCCTGCTCATAGAAGCAGTAGACCGTCCGGCCGCCGGGGCTGCGGCCCAGGTCGGAGGCCCCGGACTCCTGTTCCAGCAGCAGGCCCTTGGACCATGTGGCCCCGTCGTCCCGGCTGAGCCGGAGGGTGAGCCGCTGCCGGGCGTCCAGGCTCCAGCGGACCGCCTCCCCCCGGCGCTGGCGCTCCAAGGCCGGCTCGTCGCCGTAGGCGCAGTTGGAAAAGGCCATCATTCCGCCGCCGAGGGACAGCAGCGCGCCGGAACAGATGGGGTCGGGGAGGGCGGCGTCCAGCCAGGGGGCGCTCCACTCCTCCGGCCCGCCCTGGCAGAAGGCCCGGCGGCGCACCCCGGGCATCTCGTGGCGCATAGTGGCCAGCAGCGTGCCGTCGCTCCGCTCCGCCACCGAGGCCTCGGTGGGGTCGCCCACCCCGTTTCCGGCGGGGACCACGCCGCCGCACATCCAGCTCCCGCCGCCGTCCCGGCTGTAGATACAGGCGAAGCAGGCGGGGAGGTGGGCGTCCTCCCCCCGGCTGAGCCACAGTGGGACCACCAGCGTCCCGTCGGCCATCTCCACCCCGTGGCCCGGGGAGATGGACCACAGCGTTACCGGCCAGCTGCGCCGGAAGCCGTCGATTACCCCCGTCAGCTCCCGGGCGGGGCTGAAGGTTTCGCCGCCGTCTCCGCTCCGCTGGCAGAAGAGCCGGCCGTAGTCCTGGCACCAGAACAGCAGCAGCTCCCCGGAGGACCGGGCCAGGGGCATGGGGTTGTGGAGCAGCTCACCGCCCTCCGGCTCCCGGAGCACCCGCTGCGGGCCAAAGGTCCTGCCGCCGTCCCGGCTGCGCCGGGACAGGAGGGCGCGCCGGTCCCCCCGCCGGCCCTCGTAGCAGAGAAAAATGCCCCCGTCGGGGGACACGGCAATGCCGGGCACCCGGTAGCTGTCAAACCCGCCCTGGCCGTTGACGGCCACCAGGATCTTCATACACTGGTCCATGGTCAGCCCTCCTTGAATTCACAGCTGTATCGCTGGGTGTACTTGTCCATCCCGGAGGCGGAGTACAGCACCATAGTGCAGCAGCTGCCGAAATCCCCCGTGCGGACCACCGCCTTGGCCCGGGGCATCAGCTGGGCCAGCTCCTCCTGGCTGATGGCTCCGCCCTCCAGCTGGGGGAGGAGGGCCTGGACCGCCTGATAGGCTTCCGGGTTGTACTGGGGCATCAGCTCGAACACCTGGTAGCGCTCCGCCACGAAGTCGTTGAGGATGGCCTTCATCGTCTGGAGCATGGTGGGCACGCCCCGGACCAGGGAGAGGTCGATTTCGGCGCACCCAGGGGGGATGGGCATGTTCGCGTCGCAGATTACAATGGCGTCCTTGTGCCGGGCCCGGGCCAGTGCCAAGCCCAGCCCGGCGTTGATAATGTGGTTTTTTATCATGGTATTACCTCCCTCAAAATTGATAATATAACATAATGACATTATAATACATATATATGTGGGAGTCAATTACAAACTGGCCCACCGGCGGAAAAATATAGTCGACGCATTTGAGAAGAGGTAAAAAGGAGGGGAGGAAAAATGGCGCAGGGCAAGGCGGAGGATGCAGGCGGGCTGACGCCCGCCAAAGACGACAACACCGCCCTGTA